>JAXDCU010000257.1:0-10705 GCA_034677645.1 Verrucomicrobiia bacterium | reverse complement strand
GTTTCGGCCGGTGGCAGCGGCTGCGGCGCGCCCGCACCATGGGCTTGCGACTTCGACAGCGACGGCGACCAGGACCTGATTGTCGGTTCCGGCGCCGACGGTTCGTTTCTTCTTTTTCGCAACACGGGCAGTGCCACCGCGCCTGTCCTGGCATCGGCGGGGCGGTTAGCACTCTGGGACGGCGGTCAACTCGCGGTCGTTTCTCATGCAACGCCCTGCTTTGCTGACTGGGACGGGGACTCGGTACCTGACCTGCTGAGCGGGGCCGGTGACGGGACGGCGTTTTTCTTCAAGAACATAGGGACCGCTCACGCCGTGCAATTCACCGCCGGCGTTCGCATTCGGGCGGGCGGCAAGCAATTGAATCTAGGTTCGCGGTCCGTGGTGCGGGTGATTGACTGGGATGGTGATGGTGTCAAAGACATTGTGGGGAGTTCGAGCACGGGTGTGTATTGGTGCCGCAATGTTGGCACAACCACGGCACCTGACTTGCGGTCGCCGGTGGCTTTGGCCGCCCCAGTGAAAACCGGCGGACTCGCACCGATAAACACCAGCATCCGCATGCGCCTCGACGTCGCGGACTGGAACGATGACGCAGTAGCTGACCTGCTCATCGGCAATGCGGACGGTTCGGTTTTCTGGTTCGAAGGATACAACTTTGCCATCTGGGGATTCACGCACGCTGGCGATGGACAGGTGACAATTGAGTGGCGAAGCGCTCCGTACTTGAAGTACAGCATCGTGACCGGCGTTTCCGTCACAAGCGTCAAGGATGTCTTGGCTTTCGGCTTGCCCTCAAAGGGACTGACAACGTCCTGGACCAACCGCTTCTTGAGCAAGAAACAGTACTTCCGAGTCCGCGTTTCGCCCTAGCATGGGAAGCTTTGATGACAAATGGCTGGTCACGCGTCGGAACCATGAACCGTGCGGTAGTGACGCGTTCCACCGCGTCCCCGTTTGTTGGGCCAAATCAGGGACCGAGTGGAATCGGTCCCTACCTGGTTCATGGGAAGCGGAGTTTCTTTTTTAGAACGCATTGTGACCATGAACCTGGTATAGTTGTCCTCGTTCGAGCCACCGCGCAGCGTGACCGCTCAGTACTTTGACGCGTCTCCTCTGGAGACTGCTCGTTGGCAAGATTGGTTCCGGCTGGCGACATGCGCATTGATTGGTGAGCCGCGAGGCTTCCCGCTGGGGAGATTTGTTCTCTTTGGGTCCCAGCCGGGCACGGGGGCGTGGACGTTGGAGAAAGAGTCGATGCCTATGCCTACGCCCTCGTTGCCGGTCCTGGACCCCACGGCCGCCGCGATTGATGTCGGGAGTGAACAACTGCACGTGTCGATCGCCGGAGGTCCGCCCAAGGTCTTCGGAACTACCACCGGTCAACTCCACGCGCTGCGGGACTACCTGCGCGAGCAGGGAGTCAAGACCGTGGCGATGGAGGCCACGGGGGTGTACTGGCTCTGCCCTTACGAAGTGTTGGAGCAGGCGGGCCTGGCGGTGGTGGTGGTCAACGGCAAGTACGTCAAGAATCTGCCCGGTCGCAAGACCGACATGAGCGACTGCCAGTGGCAGGCGACCTTGCACGCCCACGGGTTGCTCAAGCCGGGCTTTGTGCCGCCCGAGCACATCCGTCGGTTGCAGGACTACCTGCGGCTGCGCAGCGACCACATCGTGATGGCCGGCAGCCACGAGCAGCACATGCAGAAGGCGCTGGAACGGATGAATCTCAAGATTCACGACGTGATCAGCGATCTGACCGGGATGAGCGGCCTCAAAATGATCGAGGCGATTCTGGGCGGGCAGCGCAATCCGGTGGCGCTGCTGGCGCTGTGTGATGCCCAGATTCAGAAGAACAAGGCCGGGCGGTTGCGGGAGGCCTTGCAGGGGACTTGGAAAGCCGAGCATCTGTTTGCTTTGCGCCAAGGCTACGAACTGTGGCAGTCCTACCAAAACAAGATCCGAGAGTGCGACCAGGCGATCGAGTCGGTGTTGCGGGAGATGACCGGGCCGGAGGATCCGAGCGCGCCAGCCCCTCCAGCCGCGACCAAGCGGGGCGGAGTCAACACGCCGCAGATCGCCGGGCTGCACGGGCTCTTGTGGCGACTGTGCGGAGGCAAGGATCCGACCACGGTACCCGGGGTGACCGACTACGTGTTGCTGCAGTTGCTGGCCGAAGTGGGGACCAACCTGGGCGGGCACTGGAAGACCGAGAAACACTTCACGGCTTGGCTGGGACTGGCGCCGGGCAGCAAACAGAGTGGCAAACGCAAAGGCAGCCAGCGACGGTCGCGCAATCGGGCCGGACGCTTGTTCTGTGTGGTCGCTCGCAGCGTGGGACGGAGTGTCGACAAGGCCCTGGGCGGTTTTTATCGGCGGCTCAAAGGGCGCCGGGGAGGGCTCGTCGCCAATCTGGCCCTGGCGCGCAAGTTGGCCGAATTGTTCTGGCGGCTGATGGTGCACGGCAAGGCCTATGTCGAACAGGGACTCAAACAGTATGAAATCAAAGTCGCCCAGACCGAGCAACGTCTGCTCGAAAAGCTCGCCCGCAAATACAACATGGTTCTCCAGCCTAAAGCCACTTGACCGTCGGCGGTTCATGGGGAGCCTCCACGTTCCAGAAAACGCGCTTTGGCGCCATGAACCAGATGCTTAACCACGAAGGCCGCGAAGACCACCGAGGAAGAGCTAATAGGAACCTCCGTGGTCATCGTGCGCTTCGTGGTGATTGTTTTGTCGGTTCATGGGGAGCATTCGAGTATTGACGGCTGGGCTGATTTGGCGAACAACTACTCGGTGCATTCCAAAGCTAATCGAGCGGCGGTTCTCTATCCGGCGTCAGCACTCGCCCTGACTCTGCTGCTGGCCGGATGCGGCAAAGGCGGCTCCGAGTCCAGTACCGCCGCCACACCGCAAAGTCCCGGGAGCAAGGCTCTCTATACTATCGGCATGAGCCAGTGCAACCTGGGCGAGCCGTGGCGCGTTCAGATGAACGCCGATGTCCGCGCCGCGGCGGAGAAGCATCCCAATCTTAAGGTTGTGTACAAGGACGCGCAAAACGACACGCTCAAACAGCGCGCGCACGTGGAAGAATTCGTGAGCGCCAAGGTGAACCTGATCATTATCTCACCCAAAGAAGCCGCGCCATTGACTGAGCCAGTGGCAAAAGCGCTGGAGAAAGGCATTCCGGTGATCGTGTTGGACAGGCGCCTGCTGGGAGACAGGTACACATGCTTCATAGGCGCGGACAACCGCAAGATTGGGCGGGCAGCGGGCGAGTGGATCAAGAAAACCCTCGGCGGCAAAGGCAAGGTGGTCGAGCTCAAGGGGCTGATGACCTCAACTCCCGGGCAGGATAGGCACGCCGGATTTCGCGAGGGCATCGCCGGCTCGTCCATCGAGGTGATATTCGAAGCCGATATGAAATGGCTCGAACCGGAAGCCAGAAAAGAGATGGAATCCGCGCTTTCCCGGTTCAACAAGATCAATCTTGTCTACGCACACAACGATCCTGGCGCGCACGGCGCTTATCTGGCCGCCAAAGCTGCCAGTCGCGACAAGGAAATGATGTTCGTGGGCATCGACGCCCTACCACAGGAAGGTGTAGCTTATGTAACGCGAGGCATACTGAGCGCCACATTCCAGTATCCCACTGGCGGTGCCGAGGCGATTGAGACCGCTCTGGAGCTCTTGGGTGGAAAGACCGTCGCGAAGGAAATCACTCTTGGCTCGCGATTGTTCACCAGGGAAAACGTGGCGGGAGGCGGCGAACCGCTCCAGTAATTCAGTTCCGGACCGGCGTCAGGCATCCGCGCCGCAATCGGCTGCAAGTTTGACCCCGAGTCCGAGTCATCGACCGGGCGGCGATCGCGTCTCGCGCTGCAAACTTGCCGCCTTTGGCGCGGGCCTTGGGCGCCAGCGAAGCCAGATCAGCCCGCTGGGGTCGAAGTCGCGGTGACTATTTGGGCGCGGATGGCTTCAATTAGGGCTATCGAGTCCGTTTCGTCCAATCGACGGAGCGTGCATTCCCATCGGTAAGCGAAACTGCCGGCGGGGTCGCAAGGGCGGTGTTTGAAAAGAGTGTCAAAGGCGCGCCTCCGTTTTCGATAGTCGCCCTGCACGTGACAGAACCAGACATAGAGTGCGTCAATGTATGCTTGAGCAAATGCACTTGGATTGGCGGCACGGTCCACGCGGATGTTGACAGGCCGGGAATACTCGCGGGCGAATTCAATCAGCGAATGTCGGAAATCGGCGAAGGCACCACTTGGATCGGTTACGATCAACTCACGCGGAAGGCCATCGGCATCCTCGACGACGACCTCATCGCCGTCGTCGAAAATTGCCTTGCCCCCCTCTTCGTGCGCGCGACCCACGATCATGTTTGACGCCGCGGCTTTGCCAAGAAGTCGGCCCAGACGGATGGTGAATGCTTCGTCGGCGTACTTGTACGTCGGCAGCTTATCAGTCGCGATCCCCTGTGTGTAATCCCGTTCGAAGTACGTGGCCCAGATCATCTGGTTTTGAAACTCGGTTCTGGTCCCGGAATAACGTTCGCTGGTCCGCCGCATGGTGACGCGCAACGGCAATGTCATGCCCAACTGACGGCAGCCCAGCCGCCGATCGAGTATGTAGTCGGTATACTCCTCGGATTCGATGATGGAACGGAGGAGGTCTTTGCCCTCTTCGAGGTGTTCGCGAATGCCCCACTTCTGCAGTCTGATAAACCGCACGAGTCTTTCGCGTGTGTCGCGCAACTTCAACTCGGCCAGGTACACCCCCCGACGCCCGTCGTGCTGCGGCCTCTGAATCGAAAGCGAAGCTCCGACGCGCCCCACATTGACGTACTCCAGATCGCCGTATTCGCGAATGAAATTGAAGATGAATCCTTTCGCAAGGTCGTCGCAGAGCGAGCGCAGAGCGGAATCGTTTGGATTGCGCGCTGCTTCTTCGAAGATCGAGTCAAACATGAACTCGCCTTCCTCGATGTGTCCTCCGGGGAGCCACTCGATCTGCAGATAGAATTCCGGACTCAGGCCACGTAGAACCTCCTCCGCCAACGAGCTGCCCCGATCAGTGATCAATGCGGCGCACATCTTCTTGCGCCAGGTTTCCTCCTGGAAATCGTCCACGCGACATGCGGGGTCCACCGCTGACAGGAACTGTTTCCTGATCGCTCCGTACTTGGCCAGCAGCTCGTCGTGGGCCAAGTTGCTGAAGACGACGCCCAAAAAAGCCGCCGGGCCAAAGTCAAGAGACACCGCGAAGAAATCCACTTCCGGGTTGCCAAGCCTGTTTCGGCGGACCGAGTGAGTCGCGATCTCGTCGAGGTGCGCGGCCAGGCTGGCGGCGTCCACACGTTCGAGCAGCGCGAATTCGTGGTAAGTCAGATGGCGCGTGCCGGTGGCGTGATTGTAGTAGTAAATCGGGGCGCCGCCGATGGGGACCTTGGCTTCCTGGATGAGCTTGCGCATTTCGTCGCGGGAACGTGGCAACGCGCTCATTCGCCAGCACTCGCCTCTTTGCTTGATCGCTTGTTGCACCTTCTCGTTCCAAGCGAACAGGAACCGTATCTGCCGCTTTGAAACGAGCTCCTGCAACTGCTCGTCAGCCTCAAACGCCAGGTTCATATGGTCCGGGTCGGGTCGGATGAGAATCATGGCCGGCTCCAGAAACAAGTCGACCGATCGGGCGCACTCGCCTACCTCCTCTTCCTTGCTGAGCCGGGGTTGCTTGAGCTTCTTTCGCGATTCGTTGAGCCGCTCCAGGAATGCGGCTCGCTGCCACGCGTGTATGCCAGGGACCGTCACCAGCATGCCATGCAACGGGAAGAAAGTCGCCACCCGCGACTTCAGACGCCCTTGGGCATCCGTCGCGAACGGAGGCGGCCCGAGAATCTCTAGGCTCATAGAATGTCTTGCTGACGCGCGGTCGTGGGCGAGCCCGAACCAGGAGGCTTGTCCTGAAACCGCAATCGCGTGGCCAACAAGGTGGACTCCGTGGCTCGTTTTGTCCATCGTCCGAACCTCGGCCCAACCACGGCAAAGCCCGACAAACTACTGGCATCGCTCCCAGCACTCCGACTACTCTCGCGGGCCGAACGCAGCAATCATGAGCACTGTAACAACTCAAACACCGGATGCAACACCGGCTGGCGCGGGCCCAGCTCACGGCGCGTCGTTTCAACCGTACATCTCCGCCGAGACGATCCTGCCCGAACTGACCGCGGTGCCGGTGATAGTCGGGACGCTGCTCGGAATGGTGTTTGGCGCCTCGTCGCTCTATCTTGTTCTGAAGGTCGGCCTGACGGTGAGCGCCTCGATCCCCGTGGCCGTCATTGCCATCACCCTGTTCAAACTGGCGGCTAAGTTTGGATTCCGCGAAACGTCGATCCTCGAGAACAACATCGTCCAAACCGCTGGCTCCGCGGGAGAATCAATTGCCTTTGGCGTTGGAGTGACAATGCCTGCCATCCTGATTCTGGGCTTCGACCTTGAGCTGACGCGCGTGATGTTGGTGGCAATCCTGGGCGGTTTGCTGGGGGTGCTCATGATGATCCCGTTGCGGAGGGCGCTGATTGTCGCCCAGCACGGCGTTCTGAAATACCCGGAGGGCACCGCCTGCGCGGAGGTGCTGAAGGCAGGCGCCTCCGCGGCGTCCAGGGCAGTGTCTTCGGCATTCGCCCGTGAGGAGCAGGCCGCGGTTGGCGTGACAACGGCGGGCATTCAGACGAATCCAGCAACGATTTTCATCGGGCTTGGCATAGGGCTCGCTTACAAAACGCTGATGCGGCTCTTTCTCTTGTGGAAGGAAATACCCGAAAAGGTCTTTGGCGCCCCGTATAAGGCGGGCTCGATTTCGGCTGAGATTTCGCCTGAGCTGCTCGGTGTGGGCTACATCATCGGTCCGCGCATCGCCTCGATAATGTGCGCGGGCGGCGTTCTGTCGTACCTGGTGTTGATACCGGCGATTATGTTCTTCGGCGAGCACAGCGCTAGTATCGTGTCGCCTGGTTCAAAACCGATCAGCGAGATGGGCCCCCATGACATTCGCGGCGCATACATTCTATACATCGGCGCGGGCGCGGTGGCGGCTGGCGGCATAATCAGCGTTTTGCGGGCGCTGCCGACCATCTGGCATGGACTGCGGGAGGGATTGCGCGACTTTCGCGGGTCGCGCGGGCAGCGGGCGTCGATGGCCCGAACGGATCGCGATCTGAGCACGCAGTTCATACTGGTTGGAGTGCTGGGGCTCCTTGCGGCCATAACGTTGGCAAAGCCGCTCAGCATGAATCTGCTCGGCGCGCTTCTGATAGTGGCTTTTGGGTTCATTTTCGTGACAGTCTCATCGAGGCTCACCGGCGAGATCGGATCGTCATCGAATCCGATTTCCGGCATGACGGTTGCCACACTGCTGTTGACTTGTCTGATCTTCCTGGCGCTGGACTGGACTGAGGCGCGCTACTACGTGACAGCACTATCGGTAGGCGGGATTGTTTGCATAGCTTCATCGAATGGAGGCACAACCTCCCAGAGCATCAAAACCGGATTCCTCGTCGGCGCAACGCCAAGGTCGCAGCAAATAGCGCTGCTAGTCGGCGCCCTTGCGTCCGCGCTGATTCTTGGCCCGGTTTTGTTGCGGCTGAACCAGACCGCGGCCGTATACGTGCCGGTCAGCTCGCTGCGGAACATTCCAGCCACGATGCAGACGGATATCTCGAAGCTGCTAAAGACGGAGAAGCTCATTGGCCCGCAGGCGATATCGGACCAAAGCGAATACCATGTGTGGCACAACACGGACGAGACGGTTGGACCGCCTGGTCGATACCTGGTCAATGACCGCGGCGTGCCAGTGTACCTGGTCGATCCGGGCATCAACGGCGCATATCGCACGCGCCCGGACGGAACAACAGTCGAGAAGTTCGACGCCCCCAAGGCCACGCTGATGTCCTATATCATCAAAGGCATTCTCAGCCGCAAGTTGCCGTGGGGGTTGGTGTTGATTGGCGCCATGATCGCGATCGTGCTCGAGATGTCGTTTCTACCTTCGTTGGCGTTCGCCACGGGAGTCTACCTGCCGCTATCATCTTCGTCGCCGATCTTCGTGGGCGGCTTTGTGCGTTGGCTGGTGGACCAATACCTCCGACGCAAGTACGCCAGAGCAAAACTGACGGAAGAACAACTAGCCGCTGAGACCGACAAGAGCGCCGGCGTGCTGCTTGCTTCAGGATACATTGCGGGAGGCGCCATCGCCGGAATCGTCATCGCCTTCATCGCCGGTCTGGCGGACCCACATGCTCAGGGCGTGCGCGCCTTGCTAGCGTCCTTCAACGCCGCGGTCGCGGGCTTTGCCCAGCGCAATCCAGCGGCTCAGGGCTCATGGGCGGATGTCCTTTCGCTCGTGCCGTTCCTGGTCCTGTGCGCCGTGTTGTACATGACCGGACGCGACCTGATACTTTCACGGAAACGCGATGCACAAGCCGGCCCATAACCGGTCCAACTGAACGCCGGAGTGGCAGCCGTTACTCCCGTCCGCGAGATCACTCCGTGGCTGGGGCTTTCTTCCGGGGCGGTCGGGACTGACGAGCCGGCGTGGAGCTTGCGACACCCGCACTGGCCGTCCCAGTCTTTCTTTCTCTGACGGGCTTTGCGTGCTTGTTGGGTGCTTCGGCCCGCGGCGCGGCAGGATGCGCGCCAGCATGCGGTGTTGCGGAAGGCGCCTCCGCCGGAGTGGTGCTTTCGACCAAGACTTTCAGTCTGGAAGTCACGTCCGGGTGAAGGCGGAGCTCGACTTCGTGCTCGCCCAGGCCGCGTATGGGAGTCTCGAGGTGGATTTTCTTCTTGTCCAACGAGACGTCGCACTGATGTTTCAACTCGTCGGCGATAGTGCCGGCGGTGACGGCTCCGAACATCTTCCCATCGGCACCGGTCTTGACGACGATCTTGAGAACGAGCTTGGAGACCGAGGCCGCCAATTCGTTCATTGTGTTGAGTTCATGTGCTTCCCGCTCGGCACGGCGCTGACGGAGCACTTCAAGCCGCCTTTTGTTGGCCGCGGTCAGCGGGATGGCAAGGCCCTGAGGGATCAGGTAGTTTCGGGCATAGCCGGCTGCAACTTTGATCTGGTCGGACTCGGCGCCGAGGCCAGCGATGTTATGGGTGAGGATGACTTCGCACTTGGCCATAGGAGTATGAGGTTGATGATTGTGTTTTGGGCGGCATTTCAGAACGGCACGTCGTCTTCATCCGCCGACGTTACTTCGCCATCGGCCGGGGCGGGCGAGGGTTGGGGTTTCTGGGCTGTGGTTTGTTGCTGGGATTGGGTAGGCGGAGTTGTGGGGGGGGGTTCGCCGGCGGGTCGGCCGCCCAGCAACTGAACCGCCTCGGCCACGACGTTGAGTTTGCTTCGTTTTTGGCCGGTCTGTTTGTCGTCCCACGTGTCCAGACGCAAACGGCCTTCGAACAAGGCGGGGCTCCCCTTGCGCAAGTACTGCCCGACGATCTCAGCGGTCCGGCCGAAGGCGTCGATGTCAACAAAAGTCGTTTCCTCTCGTTGTTCGCCTGTTTCGCTCTTCCAAACGCGGTTGACGGCCAAACCAATCTTGGCGATCGCCATTCCCTTTGGTGTGTAGCGCAGCTCAGGGTCTCGGGTGAGATTGCCGACCAGTATGACTTTGTTGAAGCTAGCCATGGAATAGACAAATGCGACCGGTTGAGTCTTGTCAGGCAGTTGTGGCAGGAGCTTTAGGCGGAGGTGCCAGGGTAAAAACCACCCTGAATACGTCTTCGTTCAAAGTGAAGACCGAGCGGAGCTGCGCGATGGCTTGAGGAGGAGCGGAAAAAATGAAGTTTACGTAGAACCCCGAAGAACATCGCTTGTCGGCCACGCGGGCAAAGGGACGTTTGTCCATCTTCTGGACCGTCTCGATCTTCCCGCCTTGGGCGGTGATTTCAGCGCTAATCTTGTCTATCATGTCCTTTATCCCCTCCTCCCTGCCGGTAGTATTGAGGATAAACAACCCTTCGTAACTCTTCACTCTATCTTCCTTTGTTAAGGGACCGCAACAGGTCCGTTGAAGCGATTCATCGCTATCTTGATTCCAGCCGTGAGCCAACAGGCCACAGCGTCCGCCGCTCTGGACACCAGCTTCTCAAATCGCGCGATTTCTTCGGGTCCAAACCTGCCCAGCACGTGGCCCACAATTTGGCGTCCAGCGAGCGGTTGGCGTCCAATCCCCATTCGCAGCCGCGCATAGTTTCGCGAGCCGAGGCATTTCTCAACTGATTCCAGCCCGTGATGGCCACCGGTGCCACCGCGTGTTCTCAACCGCAGTTCGCCCAGAGGCAGATCGGCATCGTCAACCGCCACCAACAATCTGTCGAGACCGATCTGGTAATAGCGCGCCAACGCGCTGACCGCCTCGCCGCTCGTGTTCATATATGTCTGAGGCTGGCAAAGCAAGCAGCGGCGTCCTTCGAAAGCCGTCAGCAGGACACGCGCGCTCAACCGCTCTTCCATCCGCCAACTGCCGCCCCATCGCTTCGCCAGTTCATCGACCATCACAAAACCTGCGTTGTGCCTCGTCCGCGCATAGGCGGTTCCTGGATTTCCCAAACCCGCGATCAGATACCAAGCCTCCATGAGAGCTCCGAAAGCGCAGCACGGAGGCCAACTCGATGTTGGCCAGACGCGCTACTTGCCTTTC
>JAXDCU010000256.1:0-6171 GCA_034677645.1 Verrucomicrobiia bacterium | reverse complement strand
TTTTCGGCGATTCGGAACAACGACAAGGTGGGCCTGATCCTTTTTAGCGACGGTATTGAGAAGTACATTCCACCGCGAAAAGGCAGGCGCCACGTTCTGCGCGTGATCCGTGAAATCCTCTTCTATGAGCCGCGTTGGCGCGGCACCGATCTCAACCACGCTCTCGAGTTTCTCAGCCGTGTCGTCTCGCGACGCGCAATCATCGTGATCCTGTCCGATTTCCTGGGCCAGACGGTTTCCACCCGCCAGGAGATGGCGGCCCATCTGCGTCGGCGCGTGATTCTGTCCGAAACCCTCTCTCAGACATCTCTCTCTTCGCTGTGCAGGGCCAACCGGCGCCATGATGTTGTCGCGGTTCAGATCGCCGACCGTTACGAGCTGCGCATGCCCGACCTCGGATACCTTGTGCTCAAAGACGCTGAAACCGGCGAAGTGGTTGAGATTAACACCGGTGACGAACGGAGGCGAAACGCGTTCGCCAAACGCCAGGACCGACTCCAGCGCGACCTCAAGAAGCTGTTCGCCTCGGCCAAGATCGACGCGATTCAATTGCGCACGGACGAACCTTACGAAGCGGCACTTGGCCGGTTCTTCGAAACCCGAGAGAAACGACGACGACACGGATAAGCCGGCGCTTTGCCGGCCCAGCGCTCTCTACGCCGATGGCCATCAAGTCGAGAACACCGGTCCCCCAGCAGCCCGCCGCCTCCGCGACCAACACAATTGCGTCGGTGGACATCCGCGAGGCCAAGCCCCCAGTGCCGCTGCCAAGCGGCTGGGCCTGGATCGGTCTGGGTTTGTTGGCCGCGCTGTTGGCGGCGTTGGCCGCCAGTGCCTGGTTGTACTGGAAACGAAGACGCGCCCAACCAACGCCGGAAATACAAATCCCGCCTCATCTGGCGGCACGCGACCAGTTGCGCGCGGCGCTTGCCCTCCTGGGACGCCCCGAGCCGTTCTGCGTGGCAGTGTCGCGAATCATTCGTGTTTACTTGGAACGACAGTTCGACCTTCGCGCTCCGGAGCGGACCACGGAGGAGTTTTTAGAGGAACTGCGGGCTAGTGCGCTACTAAGCTTGGAGCAGAAGCGCAGTCTCGCCGACTTTCTCTCGCGCTGCGATCTTGTGAAGTTCGCCCGGTACGAACCGGGCGAGCCTGAGCTGCGCGGCCTTTACGACGCCGCGGTGAGGCTTGTCGAGGAAACCGAGCATGCAACGCCCGCGCCAGCGGCCGCGCGGGTTGAATCTCAATCCGCCCCCGTGCCCGCGCGGGTGGAAGAATCGGCGGAGGTTAGTTGACATGCGATTCGCGCACCCATGGTTGTTGTTGCTGTTGCTCTTGGTGCCATTGTTGGCTTGGCTGCGGGGGCGGCGTGGGCAGCAACCGGCGTTTCTCTACTCCTCGGTCGCCCTGGTCAAGCACGTCTCGGGCATCAGCCGATCCCATGTGGGCCGTTTTCTGTGGCGGCTGCGGTGGCTCGCTCTGGCCCTGTGCATCATCGGCATGGCCCGTCCCCAGTCCGGCCTGGGCGAGACCAAGATCAAGGCGTCAGGCGTCGACATCGTGGTCGCACTCGACCTTTCGGGAAGCATGCGGTCGGAGGACTTTCAACTGCGCGGCAAGCCGGCCAATCGATTGGACGTGGCCAAGGAGGTCTTGACCTCTTTTATCCGTAAACGCGCCAACGACCGCATCGGCCTGGTGGCTTTCGCCGGCCGGCCTTACATAGCTTCACCGCCGACGCTCGACCACGATTTTCTGCTTGAGACGATCGAACACCTCAACATCGGGTCGGTCGAGGATGGAACAGCCATCGGCTCGGCGCTCACCGCTGCTTTGAACCGGCTCAGGGACTTGCAGGCTCGAAGCAGAATCGTAATACTGATGACCGACGGACAGAACAACGCGGGCAAAGTGCCACCGCTCACCGCCGCCGAGGCGGCCCAAACCCTCAACATAAAAGTCTACACTATCGGTGTTGGCACCCGCGGCAAGGCACCCATGCCTTTCATCCAGAACGGCTATCGAGTAACGCGCATGGTCGAGGTCAACATAGACGAAGACGCCCTTAAACAAGTGGCCAGCCGCACGGGCGGCGCTTACTTCCGAGCCACCGACACCGAGGGACTGCGGAGAATCTACGACGAGATCGACCGCCTCGAAAAGACCGACGTCGAAGTCAAGAAATACCAGCGATATGAAGAGCTTTTCCCGTGGGTCGTCATCCCAGCTTTGGTCTTGCTCCTGCTGGAATTGATTCTAAGTCAGACCGTATGGCGCCGGTTGCCATGAACATCAACGGAAGAATCCAGCCACTCGAACCTGGCGGCGAAATCGCCGTTGGATCGAAACATTCTGGTCGCGCTAATGCCGCTTCTAATTGCCGCTGGGCGCGACCGCTCACGTAATCCCGATGCGCTTTGGCAATCCACGAATGCTCTGGTTATTGGCTGTTGCCGTGCCGCTCTTGCTTTGGTTCCTTGTCTGGGCATGGCGGAAACGTCAACAATTGATCGCTCGGTTCGTCCAGTCCCGACTCCTGGCGCTCTTAACGGTCGGCGTGTCGCGTCGCCGCCAAAGGTTACGTCTCGCCCTGGTCGCGGCGGCCGCCATCCTCATGATGCTGGCACTTGCCCGCCCCCAGCATGGATTCGCATGGGAACAGGTCCACACCCGAGGCCTCGACATCCTTGTCGCGGTCGACACGTCACGCAGCATGTTGGCCACCGATCTCGCGCCTAACCGCCTCGCCCGCGCCAAGCTCGCCGCGCTCGACTTGATGCGAGCGGCTCGCACTGACCGGCTCGGTCTGATCGCTTTCGCCGGCAGCGCTTTCCTGCAATGCCCGCTCACGCTCGACGACAACGCCTTTAGCGAGAATGTGAACTATCTGAACGTCGGACTGTTGCCTCAAGGCGGCACCGCGTTGGCCGAGGCGATCGATACCGCCGTGCGCGCCTTCAAAGGCAGCGGCGACAATTTCAAAGTGCTCGTTCTGCTCACGGACGGCGAGGACCACGAAGAGGGAGTTGTCGAAGCCGCCGAACGCGCGGCCAAGGAAGGCATTCATATCTTTCCGGTTGGAATCGCCACGCTTGAAGGAGATCGCATTCGAGTGGAAGAAGAAGGCAAGGCAAGTTATATCAAGGATGAAGACGGCAAGATCGTGGTCTCGAAATTGAACATGGACCTTCTCCAGAAAGTCGCCCAGGCGACCGTGGGCGACTACCTCACGATGCGCGGAGCCGACACCATGAAGGTGCTCTACGAGAGCCGCCTCGCCCCATTGCCGCGAAGCGAGATTTCGTCTCGACTATTCCGCCAATACCACGAGAAGTTCCAGTGGCCTTTGGGGCTCGCCGTTCTGTGTCTGATCGCGGAGATGTTCGTGAGCGAACGCAGGCGCGTCGAACGGAGCGACGCCATCATGCGGTCTGGCAACGTCAAGCTCAAGAAGATGGTCGGCACGGCGGTGTTTCTTCTCGGCTTGTCCGGTGTGAGCTTGCCCGTTTCAGCCGCAAATCCACTCGAAGCCTACCAGGCCGGCCGCTACAAGGAATCCCAGCGCGAGTATAAACGACTCCTTAAACGCAACCCAGATGACCCCCGCCTCCATTACAACGCCGGGACCGCCGCATACCGCGCCGGCGACTTGGGTCAGGCAACTAACGCGCTGAGCGCCGCCACGCTCGCGTCGGACCCGAAACTGCTGCAGCACGCCTACTACAACCTGGGCAACGCCAGCTATCGCCTCGGCGAACAAGCCGACGACCCGTCGCAGACCATCGAACATTGGAAGCGCGCGCTGGCCAACTACGACAGCGCCCTCAAGCTCGACTCACAAGACCAGGACGCCAAGTTCAACCGCGACCTGGTCGCGCGCAAACTCGAGGAGCTCCAGAAACAACAGCAGCCCCAGCCCAATCAAGACAAGTCCGATCAGGATCAAAAGGACCCCAAGTCCAAACAGCCGCCTCCCGATCAATCCGAGCAACAACAGCAAAAAGACCAGCAAGAAAAACAAGACCAGCAACAGGACCAACAACGCCAGGACGATCAGACCCAACCTCAAGCGCAGCCCAAACAGGACACCCAGAATCAACCCGATCAGAAAGAACAAGAAGAACAAGACCACCAACAATCACAAGACGATCGAAAGCAGGACCGGGCAAAGCCCGACCAGGACCAAGTCGAGCCCAACCCCGCCGGCAAGCAGGAGAAATCGGCCGGAGAGGAACAGGGCGAAGGCCAGGCCACTCTCCTACCCGGACAGATGACACCTGATCAGGCTCGGCAGTTGCTCGAAGCCGCGCGTGCCGAGGAGCGACCGTGGGTGCTGGTGCCGCCTGATGTCAAACGCCGCACTCGCACATACCGCGAGTGGTAGCACGCGATGATTCATGGAACGCGTCGATCTTGAACTGCACAAGCATGAACAACATACAACTGGGACGCGTTCCACCGCGTCCCAGTTTGTTGGGCGGTATCAGGGACCGAGTGGAATCGGTCCCTGCCCAGTTTATGGGGAGCACGCGCGAAAGGATTTGAAAACAGGCCTTAGCGCCTAGCAGAATGAAGGCAATGGCTCAGTGACAATGAGCGATTGGCTAGTCATGGTTCCAAGGCTTCCGCGCGTACGGACTCGATGCGAGTTCGCCGCGGCGGTCGCGGTTTGCTTCTACCTATCTGCTGCGGCTGCGATTTGCGGGCAGCTCACGGCAGTTGTCGAACCGGACGCGATCCGCATGGGGGAGACGGCGCAGTTGACGTTGAACTTCGAGAATGCGCGCCCCACTCAGGTGCCGGGCATACCTTCGATCCCCAACCTGCAGGTGAGTTATGTCGGGTCTGGCGAGACGCTGCAGATCGTGAACATGCGCCAGTCCTCGATAGTGTCCCTTAACTACGCGCTTACGCCGGCCCAGCCGGGTGAATACACAATCCCGGCTCTCAGTGTCAGAGTGGGTAACGAGACTCTTACTTCTCAGCCGGTGAAGCTCACGGTTTTGAAGCAGGACGAACTGGGAAACGCCGCCGGCGCTCAAGCTCAACTCGCGTTCGTCAAGCTGGTCGTGGCTAAGACGAACGTTTTCATCGGCGAAGTATTGCCAGTCGAGATTCAGCTTTATCACGCCGTGCCCGCTCAAGACCTGCAGCTTCAGCCGCTGAGCGGCGAAGGGTTCACTTTTGGCAAAACGCGCGAACTGCCGCAGAGGCAAGTCCGCGTGGGGAACACGGTCTATTTTCTTCATCAGCTCCAAGGCACGGCCATCGCCAACAAAACAGGCGAGCTTGAGCTCAGCTCAGTCGAGTGCAACGGTGTTCTTGAGGTTCCATTGGCCCGGCGACGTACCGGAAACCCGTTCGAAGACATGTTCAATGATCCGTTCTTTGGGCCGCGATACGAGCGACGGCGGATGAAAGTCAGCAGTAGCCCGGTCAGTGTGCGCGTTGAGCCCCTGCCAGAGGAAAACAAGCCCGCCGACTTCACCGGCGCGGTCGGCCAATTCTCGTTCGTGGTGACAGCCAGTCCGACCAACGTTGCCGTCGGCGAGCCCGTCCACATGAAAGTCCGCGTCGAGGGAAAAGGTCCGCTTGAGAGCATCGCTCTTCCGCCGCTCGATGCGCCAAGCGATTTTGCCACGTATCCACCCGTAAGCAGCGTGGACACCACCGACCCTCTGGGAGTCGAAGGCGCTCGAGTTTTCCAGTACGACTTGGTGCCCCAAAAAGGTTCGATACGGGAGCTTCCCTCTCTCGGTTTCAGTTACTTTGACCCCGCGCAGCGCAAGTACCGCTCGCTCAAGAGCCAGCCCTTGCCGATAATCGTCCGTCCCGGAGGTTTGTCGCCGTCGCTGGCATCGCCCCAAACAGGTTCCTCGGCTTCTGAACCCAGTCGCGACATTGTGCATCTCAAACCGCGGCTTGGGGTCTATGGCGCAATCGCCCCGCCTTTGATTCGGCGCCCGTGGTTCATGGCCATCCAAACGCTCCCTCTCCTGGCCTGGTTTGTGGCGATTGCCTGGAGAAAAAGACGCGATCACCTCGCCCGTAACCCGCGTCTCGTCCGCCGTCAGGAGGTGAGCCGAACGGTGCGCCGTGGTTTGAAAGAGCTTGCCCAATCCGCCGATGCTCACGACACGGAGAAGTTTTTCGCGCTTATGTTTCGGTTGC
>JAXDCU010000255.1:0-7660 GCA_034677645.1 Verrucomicrobiia bacterium | reverse complement strand
GAGTCTCGACGAACCGTTCGACACTCTAGCGACTATCACTCCAACAAACCGCGTCGCCAAATGGACCGATACCGCCCCCGCACCCCCCACCAGATACTACCGTGTCCGCGCCGCCCATTAACCGACCGCGAACACACAAACTCCAGACCACCGAGGGCGCCTGGCCTCACAATCCGACTTTGGCAATCACTGTTAACTGAGCCCTCCTTTCTAATCGCCCACCGCACCCGTCAGAGCCCAGTCATCAGGCAGCACTCGCACGCGGTACATTCCGCAAGTTGCGCTGGCAATATCCGAAATCGATAGCTCGCGCCCCGTGCCAGTCAGAGGCGGCCCCAAATCGACCCAGCCCAACCCAGACCCGCCTGACCGGACTTGAGGCTGATACACAAGGTGCGTGGCCGAATGCCACGAAATCCGAGCCTTGTTGGACGATTCGGGCTCGATCTCCACAATCGGTGGAAGCCCGGTCTTCCGCCATGCCGCTAGCCGGTATGACCGCACTTCTTCCGAGATACTATCAGAGTCGTAGTAGTGCTCCCAGATCACGGTGGAGAGCCCACTCCAGTTCGTCATGTAGTAACTCACGGCAGCATTCGTGTAGCTGGCCACCTGCACCGAATCATAATACACCCGCGCGATGCCACGGGCTTCGTCGAGGCGCAGTTGAATGTTGATCGGCTTCTCAGCGGGACGCGGCGCAAACCGAACCACAACCAAGTCCAAAAGCGGGCTCCCATTTGTGATGCGGCTGAAATGTACGCAGCCCCGCGAACACACCGCATGCAGACAGTTGTTGTACACGGGGACATCGTCAGGACGAGCCAGGATCATCCCAAACTCTCCCGTTATCCCACTCGTGCCCCGCGTATGCCAACTTACCTCCGCTTCGATCACATGCGGCGTCCTAACGCGGCTCTGGACAAGATAGAAAGTGCCGTAGTGGTTGATGTCATATCCCCGCAGACAACCATTCGCCACAAAAGCATTCGTGCTCGGACCTGAACCGCCCATCACCACGCCGCTAAGATACGCGCCTTTGTCTGGCAACCACGGCCCGCTCACTCCCCAGTCCGTGCCTACCTCGGGACCACCCACACCGCCAATGAGCCCCCCAGCCGCCTCAGTAACACCGCTGCTGAAATCCTCGTACACAATCGCCCCCATTCCGGGTGGCTCTGGCGGCACCGTGGCAACTGACTGAGCCGACACGGTCGTCAGCAAACACGCACATGCAATATATGGTACTCGCGACGTGGCATCGGCAACGACTCCACGCAACCAAGCCGCGCACCATCTGAACGGCAGAGATGTTCTCATTTCCATTAACCGAACCAACGTTTCCTTATTCGTGTCGCGCGAGCGTAGGGATGCTGATGCAGGCATTCAAGACATAACTCAAAACACCAAAGCGGCGCCTTCAGCGGTGTCCATGCAGTCGTATAACCATGGCAAGCGGACTCTCAATCCGCAAAACTTGCGCTGGCCGCGAGAATTCCGCGGTATAATAGTACGCGTATGTCACGAAGTCATTACGCGCGAGTTGTCACTGCGCTGCTTGGAACGTGGATGTCGATGGTCAGTTCGATGCTCTCAGCCACCGCCGACAGCGCGGCGGTTCGTGAAACAGGCGAACCCGCGGCAAGCCTGACTCCGCGGGACCCAGCGAGTGTGGCTGAAAACTCAGACACAATAATCGAAAGTGGCAACTACAGCGCCGACACCGCCGCGCGTGCCGCATGGCAGCCCATGAGCGACACCGCGCCTGTCTCAACCGCCACGCTCGACGGCCAATCAGTGCTTCGATTCCCCTGTAATCTCGCGGGCACACGAATCGAGCGCGCCTCGTGGGATCGGCGCGTGCGCCTTGACATGAGCGGCTGTCGCGGTGTGGAGTTCGAGTTGTTTTGCAGGGATGCCTCACCGATCTCGTATTTCAGTCTCTATTTCCAGAGCGGCGAGGGTTGGTACTCCGGGACCTTCTACCCGGAATCGTTTGGCTGGAACCGCATCGCGATCGACCTTTCGGGCATGTCCTCGGAAGGTAAACCCGCTGGGTGGAACGCCATACGCGCCATTCGACTCTCGGCCTGGCGCGGGAGTGACACGGACACTGAGTTCTTCCTGCGCGGTCTTCGCAAAGTGGGAGTGCTTGGTGCTGACACATTGGTCGCGCTTGTCCGCTGCGATTCCGCCGCCCATACCAGTCGACCTGAGACCGACGGCATCGAGAGATTCTGCGCGGCGGTGGCGGAACATCTCAAAGTACTGGGCATCGCGTATGCCACCATCAGTGATCTGGACCTGACAGCCGACCGGCTGCGCTACCCCAAACTTGTGGTGCTCCCGCGCAATCCGGTTATGCCTGACAAGGCTCTCGATGCACTGCGCGGGTTTCTGGACCATGGCGGGCGTTTGCTCACGTTCTACGGCATGCCACAGCCTTTGCGATCAGCGGTGAAAATCGATCCCGGCCCATTTGTGAGGTCTGGTGAGTCAGGTGGTTTTGCCGCCATGCGTTTTCTCGAAGGCGCTCTGCCGGGCGCCCCATCGGTCGTGGGACAGAACTCATGGAACATTCGCGAGCCCAAGGCGGTGCCTGGGGCCAGCCGCGTGATCGCCGAATGGCTCGATGCGGAGGGGCGCCCCACCGGCCACGCGGCGGTTGTCGCATCGTCCAACGCCATCGAAATGTCACACGTGCTGCTCAACGACGACGCATCCAACAAACGCAAGATGCTCCTCGCCATGGCGGGTTGCCTCGTGCCTGAAGTCTGGCGGCAGGCCACCGACGCCACCCTCGCACGCATCGGCCGCCTGGCAGGCTTCCGCGACTTCGACAATGCCGTCGCCCAAATCACGGAGACGGCCGGCCATGAGACGGGGGCGGTGTCCCAACTCGCCGCCGCGCGGCGATTGCGCAACGAGGCAATCGACCACCGTGAGGCAGGTCGGTACCCGCAGGCGTGCGCGAGCGCCGCCGAAGCCGCGGATCGTATGTTGAAGGCTTTCGCGGTCGCGCAACGCCCGGTCGCCGGCGAGTTCCGCGCGTTCTGGTGCCACAGCGCGTTTGGCGTTGAGGGAATGGATTGGGACGCGGCGATCAGTCGGCTCGCCGAAAACGGATTCACCGCCATCTTGCCGAATCTTCTCTGGGGAGGAGTGGCGTACTACCCGAGCGAGGTCCTGCCCGTCGCCGCGGATGTGGCCAAGCGCGGCGATCAACTTGATCAATGTCTCACCGCGTGCAAAAAGCACGGTCTCCAGATTCACGTCTGGAAGGTCAACTACAACCTCGGACGCGCGCCGGAGGATTTCGTGGATCGGTTGCGGAGCGAAGGCCGCCTCCAATCCGATGCGAGAGGAGAGGTCAAGCCGTGGCTTTGTCCGTCGCATCCGGTCAACCAAAAACTTGAAGTTGATTCCATGGTTGAGATCGTCCGGCGTTATCCGGTCGACGGAATTCACTTCGACTACATCAGGTATCCCGACAACGACCATTGCTTCTGCGCGGGCTGCAAGGACCGATTCGAGCGGCAGCCTGGAAACAGCCCGCTGCGCTGGCCTCAGGACGTGCTGCCCGGCGGGCCGCGCAGGCAGTCGTGGTTGGATTGGCGGCGTGCCAATATCACCGCCGTGGTCAGAACCGTCAGCGAGCAGGCTCGCGCCGTCCAACCCAAGGTCCGCATCTCAGCCGCGGTATTTCGCAATTGGCCCGCTGACCGCGACGGCGTTGGCCAAGACTGGAAACTCTGGTCCGAACGGGGTTACCTCGACTTCGTTTGCCCGATGAATTACACCACCAGTGGCGTGCAGTTCGAGAATTGGGGGAAGAAGCAAAAAGAGTGGGCCGGCACAACGCCATGCTATCCGGGGATCGGAGCGTATGTGATGGAGCCGGATCGTGTCATCGGCCAAATCCAAGTCGCGCGGCGATTGGACATGGGGGGATTCGTAATATTCAACTACGACCCGCGAACAGCCAGGGACTTGGCGCCATTGCTCGGCCTGGGTGTCACGCGAAAGACGAAGTGAGGTCATGATGACATTCATCGCCACTTTCAAGACAGGGACAAGTGGATCAATCGGCGCACTTTTGTTGTTCCCTGCTCTCATGCTGTTGTCGATGGCGCGTGGCGCCGAGTTCAAGTCAACCATCTACACGCCAACGGCCGCGGCGGCGCCGCTCAAATCCGCTCTTTCACTCGGTCCGGGCCCGCACTTGTTTTTGGACGATGTTCTAATTGAGCGCGCTTCCAATATCACAAGGCGCGTCAACGCTCCCCGCCGCGATCCGGCAATCCCAAACCCGCTTGTGACGGGTAAGGAGGATGGTTGTTTCCAACCTTACATGACCGTCCTGCGCGACACTCGGACCGGACGCTACCGTCTCTGGTACGGCGTCCATACCGCCGACTTCAACAGCGTCAGATCACACCTCGGCTACATGGAATCCGCGGACGGGATACGCTGGGAGCGGCCGCATCGCGTGCTTTCCGATCCTGCTCCGATTCAATTTGGTGTGAGTGTGTTGGATGAAGGACCGGCTTTTTCCAATGCCGAGCAACGGTTCAAGCTCGCGTGGTACGACGCCGATGGTCTTATGGTGGCAGCCTCGCCCGACGGCTTGACTTGGAAGGCTCTATCTCCAAAACCCGTTCTGAAACACAGTCACGATATCAACAGTCTGTTCTGGGACCCCGCGCGGAAGCGGTATGTCGCCACTGTCTCCTGCCACGTCACGGGTCCATCCTGGTCAGGCCGCCGACGAGTTACTCAACAAAGCACCAGTACGAACCTGCTGCGGTGGAGCGAACCATGGTTCGTGCTGACACCGGACGACCGACTCGATAAGGGCGAGACTCAGTTCTACGCCATGGACGCCTACCTCCGGCGCGGTCAATTGATCATCGGCATGGTAAAGGTTCTAAGGGACGATCTCAAAGCGGATTCGCCTCCTGATCCGCCAGACGCCTACGGCATAGGCTACACGTCGCTTGCATGGAGCCACGACGGCAAACACTGGGTCCGTGACCGCGAACCGTTCTTCGATCGGTCGGCGCGGCGCGGCGCATGGGACCACGCCCACGCATGGATAGATGAACAGCTCCCGGTCGACGACGAGGTTTACCTCTATTACGGCGGCTACAGACGCGGACACAAGGTATACCGCTTTGAAGAAAGGCAGATTGGGCTGGTGATAATCAAACGCGACCGATACGTCGCCCGTGAAGCTGACTCGACCGGCGGCACGCTCACCACACCCTTGGCTGCGTTCAACGCCGAGGCTATGACGCTGAATGTGGATGCCAAGAACGGCGAAGTGCGCGTTCAAGTCCTCGCGGCGGATGGGCGGCCCGTTCCTGGTTACTCCCTGAACGAATGTGAACCGATCCGAGACGATGTTTTGGCCGCCCCCGTTCGTTGGAAAAGACCGTTGACCGCCCTGAGAGACAAGCCAGTGCATTTGGAATTCTCGCTTACAAACGCCCGCGTTTTCGCGTTCGAGCTCCACGCCACCCACGACTGATGAACAGTCACAGGGGTCAGTCCTCACTATTGACACTGCGGCATCTGCCTCGCCGTGCGCGCCCATGCCTCGCAAGTCGCGGAATGAATTTGGAGGCGCAATCTGCAATGTTATTGATCGCTGGAACCGCCACTCACCCATCTCTCGGAACAACGCTAATCGAAAGCGCTTCCCCGAGAACCTCGTCGATCAGTGCACCAAGACCGACTGGCAAACCCTCGCCCTTTGTCTGATGGAAAATCACTTTCATCCGGTCGTGCAGACGCCCAAGGCGAATCTCGTCGTGGAAATGAACCGGTCATTAGGCGTCTGCACGGCGCGGTTCAACCGCCTGCCTGTGCGTGCCGCCCCTGGAAAGGGCGGAGCCATCTCTTTGGGTCCTGTTCAGTTGGCGCTACGAGGCGCTGGTTGTGGACACACGAAACGGCTCCGGGCCGAGGTGTCTTCGAGTGGCCAATGCAAGGAATGTCAATAGTGAGGACTGACCCCTATGCTGATACATGAACTCGAGGCTCAATTGGTCGCGCGGTTGCGCCAGGTCCCCCGGCTCATACTCCAGGCGCCGACCGGTTCTGGCAAATCAACGCAAGTGCCTCAGATGCTCCTCAAGCACGGCTTCCTGGGATCAGGCCAGGTTGTCGTCCTCCAGCCGCGTCGACTGGCCGCGCGACTGCTCGCGGCGCGCGTGGCAAGTGAACTGGGCGTCGAGCTCGGCACAACCGTCGGTTACCAGATTCGGTTCGCAAACGTGACCAGCCCCGAGACCCGCATCCGGTTCGTCACCGAAGGCATTTTGCTGCGGCAGATGGTCCAGGACCCAGCCCTGACCGGCGTGCGAGCGATAATCTTCGATGAGTTCCATGAACGGCATCTGTTTGGCGACATCACCCTGGCTCAGGCGCTCGTTTTCCAGGAGCAACACCGTCCAAACCTTCTCTTGCTTGTGATGTCAGCGACTCTCGAAGCCCAGACACTTGAGAGCTACCTCGCGCCATGCGCCCTGCTCAAGTCCGAAGGCCGAGTGTATCCGGTCGATATCGAGTACTTGTCTCACCAGTCGCGCGATCTTCCGCCTGTTTGGGACCTGGCGGCGAATGCATTTGCCGAGCAAGCGCGAGCCGGTGGGGAAGGCGACACGCTTGTCTTCATGCCTGGCAGCTACGAGATACAGCAAACAATCGAGGCTTTGCGCAATTGTCCTGAAGCTCGCGGTCATGTTTTGCTACCGCTGCATGGGGAATTGCCGCCTGCCGACCAGGACGCCGCCATCGCCCGCCACAACCGCCCCAAGGTGGTCATAGCCACCAACGTGGCTGAAACCTCACTCACCATCGACGGTATCAAGCTCGTGATCGACAGCGGCCTAGCTCGAATCCCGCGCCACGATCCGCGCCGAGGAATAAACACGCTCCTGGTGGAGAACATCAGCCGAGCGTCCGCTGATCAGCGGGCCGGGCGCGCGGGTCGGACCGCGCCAGGCCGATGCGTTCGTCTGTGGACGGCGCTATCCCACGGCGAACGCCCGATCCACGACCTGCCCGAAATACAACGGCTCGATCTTGCTGAGGTTTTCTTGACGTTGGCGGCGGCGGGAGTGACCGACATGCGCGCGTTCCGCTGGATCGAGCAGCCTCCCCAAGCGGCCCTCGATCACGCGCTGGAGTTGCTGGCGGATTTGGGCGCGCTCAGAACCAGTCCTTCGGCTCCGGGCCAGTTCGAAATCACCGCGCTGGGGCGTCGGATGCTTGCGTTCCCCGTGCATCCCAGATACGCGCGCATGTTGATCGCCGCTCAGGAATACGGCTGTGTTCCTCAAGCTTGCCTGATCGCCGCCCTGACTCAGGGACGAGACCTTCTCCAGCGCCGGGCTGGACGCGAAGCGAACGCTTTTCGCGACGAGTACTTCGGGGAACGCGCGGCGTCCGATTTTTTTATCCTGATGCGCGCGTGGAGCTACGCGGCGCGTAACGGTTTCGGCGCGGGCGCATGCCGCCGGGCGGGTGTTGATCCAATCGCGGCCCGGCAAGTTGGTCCGCTGCGTGATCAGTTCATTCGCATCGCCCGCGAGGAGGGGCTGAGCATCGAGACCGCTCAAGTTCTTGACGAGGCCATCCAAAAGTGCGTGCTGAC
>JAXDCU010000254.1:0-5518 GCA_034677645.1 Verrucomicrobiia bacterium | reverse complement strand
GGTGGCGAGTGCGGACCGCCCTGGGTGACGATCTGGAGGAACCTGAGCGCTTCAAATGCCTGCCGAGCGCGCTCACGAGCCTTTGGATCGCGCGTCGCCGCCCACGCGAAACACTCACCAGCCCCGTCCATGCTGGTCCACAGGCCGTCGTTGTCGCTGTCGTGCGGACGCGCTGACGACTTGTCGGCGGGCGTGCTCAAAGGGGCCTCGGCAACGTAGCCGAACGGAGTGCGCTTGATGTAGCGGTCAGTTTCATCCTCGTAAATCGCCGCCTTCTCCGCCAGTGTGAATGGCCTCCGTTCGATGCAGCCCACGCCCCCGGCTGTGGCAAACCACGCCTTGCCTTGCCCATCCACCGCAATGTCCCGCACTTGGTCGTTGGGCAGCCAGCGTCGGCCTTGGCGGTATTGAAAGTCATGCCCGTCAAAACGAATCGCGCCCAACCGCGTGCCGAACCACATCTCGCCGTCAGCACCGGCGGCTGCGTGGGTGAAATCGTTCCACGGCAGTCCATCTTCCCCCTCGTAGAACTGCCACCCAGTCTCCCCACGGCACCCAACGCCGGCCTTGCTGGCGAACCAGAGTCGGCGTCGTGAGTCAAACGCAATGCCCGCGACATCGCCTCTCGCCCATGCACGGCCGATGTTGTCTGGAGCGAGTACTTGCGCCCACCCGTCATCGGTTCGTTCGAACAGGCCTCCACTGCATGCGGCGAAAAGCCGGTTGTCAGGTCCGACCGCGATCTGGTTGACCTTTTGCTCCTCAGGCGGATCGATAAGGCGGAACTGGCCGTTCTCGACTGCAGCGATCTTGGCTGAAGTCACGATCCAGGCCGTGTTGTTCCGACGCGCAACCTGCCGCACTTGGTCCCACGGCAGCGGAATGCGAACCGGCGAACCAGCGTCCTCCCCTATCACGAACTCGGCATCCGTGCCCGGTGTCAAGGTCGGCACAGCACGCCACCGGCCGGACTCGAGCGCATACCAGACGCCCGCAACGAACGCCCGAGGCGGACCGCCAGGATAGATGTCGAGCAACTGCGCCGGTGTGGCGGGCATCCCATGTGCCGGGCCGTGTGCCTGGGCCAGTTCCTGCGAGAAATGCTGAGGTGCCGGTTTGAAGTCCGCGGCTTCAGTGAGCGGTGCAAGGACTACTGCAACCCAGCAGGCTCGCCACACGGTAGATGCCATGCCGGAAGCATACCGGGCTGACCGGCACGCCTGCAACCCGAAGCATGACAGACCTATAGGCGCCGCAACATCGTCTGTAATGGAACGCGGCGCTATGCCTTGACTCAGAGCGCGCCAGGGCGTTATGCCTTGGACTGCCGGGTCACGCGAGTGCCCGCTACTTGTGAAAGTCCAGACCTTCCTTATCTGCTTGGTGTCCGTCGTTGGCGCGGTCTTGACGCGCAGTGCGGATGCGCCACTGCGGCTCAGTGTTTATGCCACCGCCGGTGACGTGCGGCAGCACTTGGCCACTGACGAGTGCCGAGCCAGACTGTGGCCACTGCTTGAAAGACTGAGGGTGTCGCGCGTTTTTCTCGAAGGCCGCCGCGGCGACGAATACGTCGCGGCTAGAGATTTGGCCGAAGTCCGCGATTCACTGGCTGCGCGGGGCATCCAGACGTCGGGCGGCATCGCAACAGTCCCCGGACGTGATTTCGGCGTGCGTCAGAGCGGCGGTCTTGACTGGCTCAATTGGGAGGCTGAAAAGACGCGGCGAGATGTGGGAGCGTTCTTTTCCGAGAACGCACGAGTGTTTGACGAACTGATTGTCGACGACTTCTTCTGCACGGGTGACGTATCACCAGACGCCGAGCGTGGACGTGCCGGACGGTCCTGGTCGGCCTACCGGCGCGACCTGCTCGTTTCGTTGATTGACCCGATCATGGCTCGTCCCGCTCGCGTCGCGCGGCCCAACACGCGGTTAATTGTCAAGTTCCCTCAGTGGTACGACCGTTTTCATGTATTCGGCTACGATCCGCCACGCATGGCCGCCCAATTCGATCAGGTATGGGGCGGGACTGAGGTGCGTAATCCGCGGACGCGGCGGATGGGATTTGTCCAGCCAACCCAAGGATACATGAACTACCGGTGGCTCCACTCGATTGCTGGACGGAAGATGGCCGGCGCCTGGTTTGACCACATCGAGTGCGGTGCGCAGGATTTTGTGAATCAGGCGTACATGAGTGTGCTTGCGGGCGCGCGGGAGCTTACGCTCTTCCATCTCGGCGACCTGGTCGGTGAGCATCCCGGCGACGCATTGCTTGCCGAGCGATGGCGTGAGCTGGTGCGGGTAGCAGGCGAGATTCGAGGCCGAGAAGCACGAGGCATCACCTTCTACAAGCCATCCGGCTCGGACGGTGGCGCAAACCTGTTTCTGATGGATTACCTTGGCATGATCGGTCTGCCGATCGTGCCAGTATCGGCATATCCGTCCTCCAGTCGCGTCGTTCTTCTCGGCGGGCATGCAGCGGCTGACTTTGAAATCGAAAGCCGAGTTCTCCGACACCTGCGTGCTGGCGCGACAGTTGTCATGACGCCGGATTTCGTGCGTCGGTGTTCATGGGCAAGCGAACTGGCAGGCGTCACGGCCCGAGGAGAGCCCGGCTTCGGCATCTTCACAGGAGAAGCATCGCCTTCAGACGCAGTGCGCATCGAGATCGACGCCAGCCTCCGGGGGTGTGGCGGAAGTGTGCTAGTGGAGCTTGACACCGCTGGAAGGTCGGTGCCCGTGCTGACGCGCCGCCGTTGCGAGCGAGGACAGGTTTTGGTGCTTAACGTCAGAACCTTTAGCGACGCTGATTACAGCGGAACGGGGGAATGGCTGTTGCCACCCAGACAGCTTGGTTGGTCTGGACTGCCGGGGGAAATGGCTAACAAGCTAAGAGCGCCGCTACTTGAACCGTTCGGCATCCGGCTCAAGGCGCCAGCGGGCGTGGCTTTCTGCATTTGGGGCGACCGAGAATTCTTCTACAACTTCCATGCTCGACCTGTTGAGGTGGTCTTGGACGGACGGCGCGTCGCCATCGGTCCGCATCAGTTGCGAGTGGCGGCGCGGTGATTACCCGACAAGTGAGCGATGGAACTCTCCTGAGGCTCGCGAGACCTGAACCAACCCGTCTGTGATTGCCTCGGGGCTTCGTAGTCCACCCATGCGGCATCGTTCATGAAAGCCTGCGCGTAGGCATAGGGCATGTAGCCTTCGTGTCGGCTACCGCTGGTGTTAAGGAATATGAACACCCCTCCGCCGGGCTGAGTAGTGTCCTGGCGATAACCCACTATTAGAACACTATGCCCGTCGTAGACCTGGTCAGCAGCGCACATCTGAAGCACGTCATCGACCCACTGAGCCTGTTTGGGCCAGCGGAAACCGCCGCACACTGGCCAACCATTCCTCAGCGTGTTCTTGATGGCCACCAGATGCTCGTCAGTGAGACCGGTATTCACGTTCCATTCCTTGATCCAGTGCAGCCGCATGGGCAACGCAAGCCGGTTCTTAGCGTCGGCCAAAGCGTCCGCGCTCGGCGCATGATTCGGCGCCAGTCTGGCCTGGTAAGGCATCGCTTCCTCGGCGCAAACGCCATAGGACTTGTATCCTCGCCACAGGTCCGAGAAAAAAGAGCCGTCATTGGTCTCGCCACACATTCTGTTGGCCGCCCAATTCAGGAATTCCACGCTCAACCTAGGCCCCTGTCCTTGTCCTTGTCGTCTTGCACTCGCGTATTCTAAAGCGCCAGCTACGACAAACACCGAACAGGTCGGCCGCTCTCCCTGCCTGCGCGCCGTCAGACCCCACTTCGCGAACACAGGACGGAGGTCCACGCACTCAGGAAATGATGCGGCGGCGGAGACCAGAGAAAGTTCCCCCAACTCGGCTGATTCCCCAGCCGCGCCCGCGGAAACCTGAAAGCCGAACAACAACGCGACAAGGACGGCGAACAGATCACGCTTAGGACGAAGGAGAATCTTCGCCGGAACAAGGGTACTCTGGACGAACTCGTGCTTCGTAGCAGCTAACTGGCGTTCGCCGCTGATGTTTGCCGCACTCGCGGAAACGCCGCCACGTTGGGGATCATGCTCACAATCGCGGTTCACATGGACCAGAGAGCCATTCCAGAAGGGTCGCGAATGAACCAGAATGTGTTGCATGGCTGTTTATTCTCGCTTGCTGCTGCCCGCGACTCAAGATGAATGAGTTTGCCCTTGAACGCCTCCTGCTGGCCAGACATGCTCTCACTTCGGCAGGAACGCGGACGACAATGGCAAGTGATGAACGAGTGCTGTGTTTTGAGCGGAGATTGCTTGATGAACTGGGCGTGTTTCAGGGCATCAGTCTCGATATCGACAAGTATTTGCCGCACATCACGTCCGATTCGAATGTCGTGTATTTGAACCGGAGCGAGGCCGAGCACGACAAGCGTTTCAAACAACTCATCCCTTATGTCCTCATTCTGTGCGAGGACAAGATACTGCGTTATCGTCGGGGGAAAGGCGGCCAGGAAAAGCGGCTGCATGGGTTGTACTCGGTTGGTGTTGGTGGGCACATCTCAGAAGACGATAGCGGGCTGTTTTCCGAGAAGCAGGGTTATAAGGATGGAATGCGCCGCGAGCTGAAGGAGGAAGTGGACATACAGCCTCAAAGAGAGGCAGCAGTGGCCGTGATTAATGACGACAGCACCGATGTAGGTTCCGTGCACTTTGGCATCGTCCACATCGTTCGGGTTTCAAACGAGAGAATCGCAGGCAGACGCAGCGGCATCCTGGGGCCTGAATTCATCCCGATTTCGGAAGCAGTTAAGGACTTGGTCGGCTACGAAACATGGTCCAGCCTCTGTCTTGCACAAGTGAACGTGCTACTGTCCCGCGCTGACTCGCTGTCACCTTGACCGATTCTTTCCACTTGCCCATGCTTGCGTCACGCAGCAAGACGAGCACACACAAGTCCCAGCCACGATTCATCCTCCGATCTGGCTGGACCGACAAACGCGCGTGTCTGTCCTGTACGAGGACCGCTCGGTGTTGGCTATTGACAAGCCCGTCGCATGGGTTTTGGCGCCACGGTCATGGCAACGGACGGCACTGAACTTCCAAAACGCCGTCGAGCTTCAAATCGCGGCTCGCGCCCCATGGGTCCGACGCCGTCGCATCCGCTACCTTCGCTTCGTTCACAGACTCGACGCGGAAACCACCGGTGTTCTCCTGCTGGCGAAGCACCAGGCGGCAATGAGTGCTTACAGCCGCCTGTTTGCGTCGGGCGACGTTCAGAAGACTTATCTGGCGGTAGTCCACGGTTCGCCCGCGAGTGAGCGCTGGATTTGCCAACTCCGGCTCGCGTCCGACCCTCAACCAAGAGGTCGTGTGATTGCCCACGCGAGCGAAGGCAAACCCGCGGAGACTGAGTTCCAGGTGCTCGCCATGCGTCGGGATAAGAACGATTCTCCACTTGCTCTGGTGGAAGCGCGGCCCAGAACGGGGCGCACGCACCAGATTCGAGCCCACCTCGCCGCGGAGGG
>JAXDCU010000253.1:0-4950 GCA_034677645.1 Verrucomicrobiia bacterium | reverse complement strand
TCACACAGGGCCTATGGGCGACCCGCGCCATAGGCCCTGTCGCTGCATCGGACCAGCGGGCTCGGTCGCGTCCGTGCAATTCCACTCCTCAAGAGAGCCCGGTGCAACGTGAAGGCTTGCAGTGATAGTCGTTCGGCGCCTTGAATGAAATCAGCCACCAAGTTGCAGCTCACGGGAACATGAGTCGTTTCTCTCTAGTGGACGGCTGCATCATCGGCGTGTACCTGATCGTCACCATGGTCGCCGGGATCATGGTCCGAAAGTACGTGGGCAAGGTCGAGGACTTTCTCGTCGCCGGCCGCGAGATGAACGTGTATCTGGGCATCGCTTCCCTCGCCGCCACTGAATTCGGCATCGTTACGTGCATGTACACGGCACAGAACGGCTACGACAAAGGCTTTGCCGGGGCGACACCTGGAATTCTAATGGCGATGGCGATTCTGCTGATAGGTGTAACTGGTTTCTGCATCAATCCGCTCAGGAATGCCGGTGTAGTGACCATCCCGGAGCTTTTCGACAAGTATTATGGACACAGAATCCGCTGGCTGAGCGGCGTCGTGATAGTACTCGGCGGTCTGCTGAACATGGGCGTGTTTCTCAGAACCGGCGGTGATTTCCTCGTCGCCGTCTGCAGAATGAATCCCAAGTATCTGGAGATCACGATGACGCTGCTTCTCGTCAGTGTCGCGGTATACACGGTTCTGGGCGGCATGCTCTCCGTGCTGGTTACGGACTACTTGCAGTTCATTGTCATGAGCGGGGGACTGATCCTCGTGACGATCCTTGTACTCGTTAAGGTGGGGTGGGGCGCAATGGTTGCCGCGGTCGAGACACGTTATGGCGCGGGCGGATTCAATCCTTTCATTCATCCGGACATGGGCTGGTCGTTCGTCCTCTTTAACGGGATGCTCGCCCTTTCGATCTTTCTGACGTGGCAGACCGTCATTCAGCGCGCTCTGGCAGCCAAGGATAGCCGGGTGGCCAGGAGAATTTACAGAGGCACCAGTTTCTTCTTCGTGTGTCGCTTCCTGCTCCCGGGCGTTTGGGGCATTGCCGCTCTCGCGACACTTGCGCCGGAAGTTGTCGGCCCAAATACGCTCCTGGCGATGCCTAAGTTCCTCAGCACATTCGTGCCGGTCGGTCTTATGGGAATTCTCATCGCGGCGATGCTGGCGGCCGACATGTCAACCGACTCCTCTTACATGCTCACCTGGGGCAGCGTGATCTACAACGATATCATGGCACCCTTCCGAAAGACCCCGTGGACTGAGAAACGCGGCTTGCTTGTCAACAGAACGATTGTTGCTCTCATAGGCGTCTTTCTTCTTATCTACGGTCTGTGGTATCCCCTGAAGGGCGACCTTTGGACTTATATTGCCATCACTGGCACCGTTTATCTTTCTAGCATGTCAGTCCTCCTTGTCGCCTGCTGCTACTGGAAGCGGGCTAACGCGTGGGGCGCGGCCGGCGCTATTGTCGTTGGCGCGGCGATGCCGGTCGCATACCTGGTTTTCGAGCAAATTCCGGCAACCCAGCATTTATTCAAGGAAACCATCGGCTCATCGCTCTGGGGGATTTTGACGTATGTTTCCGCGACTACGGCAATGGTAGTTGGCTCTCTTTTCGGCTCGAAACGCTGTGCTTCTTGAATCCGCATATGCCAAAGCACCCAATCTGGTGGATACTGACACTGAGCTGCGTCGTCTGGTACAGCGCCATTACGTGGTATGTGGCTCTGCGCGGAGCCAAGGACATCAAGGAAATGCTGGCTGAGCTTCAGAAAAAACAACAATTGAAGAAGTAAAGCTGGCCGACGGCGCACAGTCTCAAAGGGAATCCACGTCTTCCGGAGGCATTGATGCTATGAACTCAAAAGAACGGTACCTCGATGCACTATGTTTATTAGGATAATCCCGCTCTAGTCACGATGTATCTCACACCAGATCAGATTGCCCGCTACAAGACGGTTGTAAGCAACACTGCGAAATGGGCGCGCAATAATCACGAACGCGTCATGGCGGAGCCAGACATTCAAGCGCACTACAAGGCGCCCTACTTTTGGGCCTGTATTGGCGACATGAGCATGGCCGGCGAGCATAGACGGCACATCGCTGAGAAGTTCTTGCGGGCTGACGGCGATTTCAGGGCCGCGGAGGACGGGAAAGGCTTCTATGTGTTTCCCTGCACGGTGCGGAACCAGTACATCTATCCAAATGGATGGCTCATCTCAGGCATGCAGAAGCTTGGCGCCTACGACGTCGTCAATAAAGCGCTGCCGTTCATCCTCCGATTTCAGGACCCAAAACATGGTGGATTCTATTTCTCCTTTGACGCCAAAGAGAAGCAGATCGACCGCGCATTGATGGACAGCTCGAGCACCTCCTCGGCGGGCATGGCGTGCTTGATGTGCGGCCGAATCGATGAGGCGAAGCGCGCCGGTGATTTTGTTCTTGCGCTGCTCAGGCTTCAACCTGATTTCGACAATTATTTCTACTCCTGCATGACTCCGGACGGCGCGCTCCATACCGATGTGTTCGGCAGCGAGAATGCCTGGGATCCGAACGGCCGCAAACAGAAGTGCCTCAGCGCTCGAGATGACGGGCACAACGAACTGACGTGGCTCATTGGCAAGCCGACCAAATTCCTCGCCAGGCTCTACACAGCTACTAAAGAACGCAAGTATCTTGAGGGAGCCAAACAAGTCTTCTTCTTCTTTCACAAACTGCACAAGAATGCCTGGACCAATTACGCGAGCTGCAAGACGATGTGGGCGGGAGCTGAGCTGTATCGTGTAACGGGCGAGAGCGTTTTTGCCGAAACCGCCGTTCGCATTCTCGATTTCTACGCCGATACTCAATCTTCTTCAGGAAGCTGGGTCCACACTTTGTGGTATCAGGATGAATCCAAGCAGCATTTTACGTGGACAGCGGACATAACCTTTGAGTATGGCGCTGAAATCTCAGACCTGATTCTGGATTTGTGCAGTTGCTAGCCGAAGTTAAACGCCCGGTCATACCCGTCGTTGACACTGATCGTGTCCGTAATTCCGCCGATTGGCCCGACGTCATCTCCATCTCCACCGACATTGTTCCGTGAGAGGTGGGAGTCAGCCTTCACCGGTCCGTTGACCAAGTGATGTCCGCTGGGTCCAAAGTCGTGCCAGTTCAACGAAAGACGCTTTGGGGCCTTGAACCGCGCGGTAGGGACGCATTCCACCGCGTCCCGCTCTTGTCCGTTGAAGTTTGGGACGAGGTGGAATCCGTCCCTACCCGGTTCATGGAAAGATCCTAGCCGGGCTTGCTTTTTGCAGGCAGCGCTCCAGAATGCACCACGGTTCGAGGCCAGTAGACCGAATAGATGGCAGGTCTCGAATCACAGCCCGATTCTGAAGCAATATGCGTACAACTTACGTTGCACCTTTGACCGCGGACACCGCCCGCGATGCCCAGCGCAAGGCCAACGCGCCCAGCCCCGCCGATGGTGGCGCGAAAACACAGAAAGGGGACGTTCTCCTCGTAGGGCTCGATCTGGGCACTAATACTTCATGCGTCAAGGCGGCATATGCCAGTTCGCCGGACCTGATTCTCACCGAGACTATCCCCACGGCCGTCGGCTACGCGCGCGAAGGGATCGTAGAGAATCTCCTGCCGGGGAATTCCAAAGTGCTCTATGGTCAGGCGGCATTGCAGAACCGGCTTTACCTCCGCATAGTCGCGCCGGTTGTGAACGGCCTGATTGACGACAGGTCGGCCGCGCACGATTTTGTCAGGCATGTGCGGCAGGTGATAAACGCGCCGGCTGGAAGCGAGTTGCGCGCCGTGGTTGGAATGCCCGCGGGCGCTGATCGCGCCGCTCAAGACAAACTCACCCAGATTCTGACTGGGTTCTTCAACAAAGTCATGCTCGTGCCCGAACCGTTCTTGGCGGCGCTCGGATTCCGCGACGAGTCGCGGTTGAGCGATCCCGCGTACATTGATCCGGTGCGCAACTCGATCTTTGTCGACATCGGCGCGGGCACCACGGATGTCTGTCTGGTTCAGGGGTACTTCCCGACGGGCGAAGACCAGACCAGCGTCAAGTTCGCCGGCGACATGGTTGACTCGCTGATTCACTCCGCGATACGCGAGGAGCACCCTGACGTTGAAGTGTCGATCCCGAAGGTGCGCGAGATCAAAGAACAGTTTTCCTACGTTGGGAAGACCGACACGCCTGTCAACGTCGGAATCATCGTCGGCGGCAAACTCCGCAAACTCGATCTCGGCCTCATTATCGGCGATGCCTGCCAACACTTGCTTGTCCGTGTCCTGGACTGCGTCAAAAGCGCGATCACTCAAGCTTCCTCTGACAGTGTGGGCGAGGTTCTCCAGAATATCGTGCTAACCGGAGGCGGAAGCCGCATTCGCAACATCGACGCTGAACTTCAGCGCATGCTCGTGGATGAAGGCTACGAAAAGCCGCGCATCATGACGGTTGGCGAGAATTACAAGGAATTCGTGGCCAAGGGCGCGATCGCGGCCGCACGCCAGGCCAAGGAACACCAGTGGATGACTCTTCCGGCCTGAGTGCTCTCCTCGATCTTGAGAATCAAGCACCGCGCTGCCAGACTTGTCAACGCTGGCGTCGGACCCAAGTTGTCGCAACGGTCACGCCGCGGCAAAATCATCTTGATGATCTGTATGAAATACGAATGAAGCAGTTGCCGATGCGGTTCTTCCATGCAGTGATGCTCTGCCTGAGCTGTGGCCTGATCTGCGCAAGCCAGCAAGCTCCGCAACGCAGGCCCCCGCGCGACCAGCGTGACACACGCGTATTCAAGGATCGCATCACGCCGCATTGGTTCGCAAGCAACACCCGCTTCTGGTATCGAAACGACCTGCCCCGTGGCGCGAAGGAGTTCATTTTGGTCGATGCTGATCGTGGCACCCGCGAGCGAGCCTTCGACCACGCAAA
>JAXDCU010000252.1:0-19761 GCA_034677645.1 Verrucomicrobiia bacterium | reverse complement strand
ATAGGCCACCAACGAAACACAAGAGAGCACCAACCGCGTGGCAGCGCCGAAGCGTTTCTCGAGGAATTCGGGGATGGTCTGAACAGCGGTCTTGTAGTAGAACGGCACGAACAGTCCTGCCAACACGATCAGACACCAGGCATGGAGTTCCCAGTGGGCCATGGCCAGGCCCGTGGAGGCGCCCTGGCCCGCCAGACCAACGATATGCTCCGAACCGATGTTGGATGTGAAGATCGAGGCGCCGATCACGATCCACCCGGCATTCCGGCCAGCTAGGAAGTAGTCGATGCTGTCTTTCTGGTGCCGCCCATACCACCAGGCAACCCAGCCTATGACACCGAAGTACAATGCTATTACGATCCAGTCGAGCCAATGCATATGGGGAGTTCTTTCTAACTCTAGATTTCGTTGTTGGATTCCTAGCTACAATAGGTCCCGGCGACCTGTTCCCGATGCTATCTGCTTTCCGCTTTCGTTTCGTGCCGGACGAATATTCGCGTGGCGCGAGCATGCCCAGACGAAGCCGAGCATTTCAAGATCAATCAGGTCATGCCAGTGAGCTCTCAGTTAGCAAGTTTCAGCGGCCCTGGAAGCGCCAGCCGTTCCAAGCCTGCCATTTGCTATTCTGGTCGACGCGCGAGCAAGTCGATCGCCTTCGTCGGGACTCGATCCAAGTCCAGATTAGCTAAGGTTACGTACGCCAGTTTGTGACTTACCAGCAGCCAACCCACAATACTCTCATGCGCCGGTCGCCCCCGGGTCTTGAGCAAGTGCAGCAACGGCTCGGCAATGTCGAATCGGACCAACACCAGGTCTCGGGGTTCCTGGCGATCCTTGACTCGCAACCACGCCATCGATTTCCAGTTGAAGTCTAGATCGTTGTTCAGCGAGCCGCTGTTCTCACAAGGCCCGGGAATCCAAGGCGACATGACAGTCGCCCGCGGCACCTCCACGAAAAGATGCTGGCTCGGCGGATTGTACTCAGTCCCGTCGGAGGCGATCCAGGGCGCGCCATCGGTCTTGATGGTCAGCGATTCAATGCCTGTCAATTCCCGCAAGGCGGCGTCATCCAGTCGAGGCAACCGCAACCATGGATCGTCCTTGACCTCCGCCCACTTGAAGAAGGTCGGGTTCTTGAAGTCGTGTCGCACGGGATTCTCCAGAACGACGGGTTTCTGAGTCGGGGAAAGACACGGGAACGTTCGGACACCGGCCGGCGGCTGACCCGCACCATCCGTTCCACAGAAGCGCAGGCGGAACTCAACTTTGCCATCCTTGTTTGGCAAGGAGATTACAAGTGTGTTGATCCCCTGCTTGAGCGTGGGATAAGCGGCTTTCTCAACCAGGGCGCCGTCGTCGTCGAAGTAATTCCAACCCCAACCGTCCCGGATCATCAGGCCATTTAGCCAGACCTGAAAACGCTCGTCCCCTCCGGTCCAGAGCCGGACTTCCTGGTCCTGGTCGGCCTCAACGTAGGTGCGAAAGTACAATGTGCCGCCAGGAATCTCGCCATCCGTCGCTCCGTCTTTGGTGGCTAGACTGATCTTGCCGTATCGGTCCAGGTCGCGCTCGATCAGCTTGCCTTCCGAGGCTGGGGCCAGGCTTACGGAGCGGGCTGCATCCGGGCCGCGACCGGCGAACAGCAGCCATCGGCTAACGGGCAACGAGTGATACGGGTCGAGAGCGCTCCAGCGTCGCCACATGGTTGGGCGGATGATCTGGGTCATGACGTCGCGGCGGTGGGAAATCCAGGGCCAAGCAGTGAGCCGGGTGTCCTCGCGGTAACCCATGAGATGAAGGACGTAGTTATTCCAGAGAGTCTCGCCGTCGGGGTAGGGCATCATGTTGCTGGTGGCTGAACACTGCTGATTAAGCCACTCGTGGAGCGCGACGTATCCGCTGCGTTCATCAATGTACTGACCGGCACCGTAGAATGCGTTGTCCGAGGTGCCACAGCCTTTGATGCCGCCCACCGCGCCGATTGTGCCGCCATGGGGGTTGGCGTTCAGGCCGCGCGAGTTGTAGATGCAGTTGTAGCTCTGGTAATCGCCTCGATCGAAGGGGAGATACTTGTCGAGCAACTTCCGCTGCTGGCCCGCCCAGAACTCCCAGTTCTCGTCGGTCACCACCTCAAGGGGCTGGTCTATGACTTTGATGTCAGTTCGCGGCCACGCGTTTCCAGCAGAGAAAACGTAGACCATCTCCTCGAAAGCGCGCCATTGATCGAGATTCCACTTGATCTCGGCTGAAGTCATCTCCGTGAACTTGCGTCCCACGACCACGTCCTTGCCGTCAACCTCCTTGACCGCGGTAGCCTGGACGCGCGGGATTACGAGCAGCAGCGTGCGTAGTGTGTTCGGTGGGGAGGTGTTGGCTTTTGCTCTCTTCTTCAACAGCTCATAGCCTTTCCAGAACTCGTCTGGCGTGGGCCAGTTCCGTCCCAGGTCGCCGTACTGGTTGACCTCGATCCGATAGTCGCCCCATTCGAGATACTGGTCGGTTGGGTTTACAATGGGCGGCGCAAGCTGCGCCACGGCTGTTGCCGAGGTCACCAGAACTCCAGCCAGTGCGCCTATGTTGAGTGCGCTCATGACATCGATACCTTGAAAGACCTGGAGGCTGGACGCAGAACTGAAAGAACCCGCCGCCCCCATGCCACGCGACTCCAATAATCATTCCAGTGCGGAACCTCGTCGGTCACGCTGTCCGGCACCCGTTTTCGTGATTCTGTCCAGGTCATTTCGAGTCGCCTTGAATGCCGTGCCGTGCTTCAAGCCATTTGGGAAGGCCATCTCTCCAGTCACATCCGCAAAGTTCTTGAAGTCCCGCGTCTTCAGCGCTCCGTAACGCCCTGCCTGGTACGAATCGTAATAAACGAGCCACTCCGGGCCGACTTTCAACGCGCATGGGCCCTCGGTGAATTTCGCGGTCAGGTTCGTTGATATGTCACCCCACGGACCAACCGGCGAGTCGCCAAACGCGACGCGAATGTTGCGCCGCGGCCGGGTATTGTCCTTGAGCAACAGAACATAGCGAGAGGCAACCTTGAGAATCTGACCGTCGATGACGCTGAAGCCTGGATCGAGAAAGAGCTTCGTGGGCGCAAAGCTCGTGAAGTCCGACGTCGTTGTGAAATAGAGCCGATGATTGTTGTCATGCGGTTCGAGGTCATCGGGGTACCGGCCCGGAATCGTCGAAGCCCAGCAGACCATGAACTTCTTCGCTCCGTCGTCGTAGAAAAGCTCAGGCGCCCACACGTTCACGGCGGTCGGTTCGTGGGCCATGACAGGGATGAACCGTTGCTCCGACCAATCCTCGAGATCCTTCGAGCGCGCGTACCCAAATCCACGGTCGCCCCGCCAAGCAGTGGTCCAAACCACATGCCACGTGCCGTCCGGCCCGCGGCACACGCTTGGATCGCGCATTATGCCTCCGCCAACTCCGGCTCTGAGGAACAAACCGCTGATCGCGCTCCAGTGATAGCCGTCGAGGCTATAGGCGTATCGCAGACCGTCCTCCTCCGGATACTTGAACGTGCTGAACAGGTAGATTGTGTCGCTTTCAACGGCTCCGCGCACACCGCACGCCGACAGCAAGCACAAGACAAAGACGGCCAGGTGTCCTATTGCGCGCGTTGGTTTCATGGCTCTTGTCGCGTATCGCCTGAGTGCTCACGCGCACGCTTGATCCGTATGGCCATGTACGGTCTTCCCGGAAGAGCAATCGACCGGCCATCCTTGTCCGCGTGGAAGTAGTCCGTCTTCCTCACAATCGTGAACCCACCGATAACAGGTGTGATTGTCATGTTCCACGTATCCAGCACCTCGGCGGCAAACCGCATGCCGTCCGCGGGCGGCATCCCTTTGCCCTGAGGCGGCTTTGGGATTCTGAAATCCCAGGACGTTGGCGTCTGTTTGCCGAGGTAGATGAGGTAGTAATCAGGAGCTTTGCCGCCGAATTCGCCGTTTTGCCACTTGTCAATTGGCTCGATGCCTTCCGCGGGCGCGTCTTCGAGAACTTGTCTCAAGAAAGCCAGTCTCGACGGGCTCTTGCCTTTGAGCGAGCCGCCCTTGGACCACCAGAGCACGTCGTCAGGACTGAGGTATGTCTCGCCATGGCCGACGTATGTGCCGGCCACGGTTCCATTCCAGAAGCGAAAAACCAGTTCTTCCGCCGAGAGGTTCCCCCAGCGCTTAGAGATGTCGCCTTCGTACTTCACTTCGTCGTAGACAATCGGCTTGCGATACACGTCACGGTATATCCCGGCCGTGTTCGGGTCTTGAACCGCCGAGCCGTTCTGGATGCTTGCGTGCGTGATCCAGTTGCGGGTGTGGTTAAAGATGCGTTTGCCATTGTGGATGGAAACAAGGTGCTTGAACGGATCGGCGCGCGACACAAGCTGGCCGAGCCGCTCCCAGTCCTCCTCGGTTTTGTGCTCGAGAAAATCGTATTCGTTGGCGAGCGACCACCAGACATTCCGGAAGGCTCCAAGCCGCGCCACGACGTAGCGCAGGTAGCGGTCATCCTCGACCGGTGTCATGCAGTCAAAACCCCAGGCGCCTTTGTCGTAGGGATGGAAGAGGATGACATCGGCTTCGATTCCCAACTGCCGCAGGTCGGCGACGCGGCGCTCGAAGTGCTGAAAGAAACGGGGATTGAAACGCGCTGTGTCGAAGTTGGGCGGCGCGCCTTCGAACGGATACATCGGCGGCTCGTTCGTGTTCCAGGCATAACGCTTGGGAAAGACACAGAACCTAATCTTGTTGAACGGCGAAGTCCCGAGTGTCGCGAGTGTTTGCTGCTGCAATTGCTCGGACTGATGTGTCCATGCATAGCACGTGGTGCCAATCTGCCTGTACGGCCGGCCATCGGCGTAGCCGAAGTGGAAGACGTTCGTCACACGCACTGGGCCATGGTTGCCGGCTGATGGTTTGGTGACGGTGAACTCGCCGGTTCTTCCGTCCAGTTCGCGCGCATTGCTCGCCGTCGTGTAAGTCCATCGGCCAAGTCGCTCCGGCATGAACCGGACGCGGTAGGTCCCATCACCATCGTAGAACCCAGCCACTTCGATGGAGTCGTGTCCTTGCGCGAAGCGCCCGGTGAAACGCACGTCGACGAAAGGGTTGCCCCACGCCGGGCCTTTGAGCGCCACCTCGTGCGTGCCCCACAGTTCAACGGTGTCCACCGCCTGGCCGAGGGCGGCCGCCGCGGCGAATAACGCAATCGCTAACTTAAGCGTCAAATAGCGCGACCTCATGGTGTCATTCCTTTGTGAGCCAGACCACACGAGCGGCTGGTAGGGCAACTTTCCCGCCAGCCTTCACGATTTCACGCGGCGCGCATCTTCCGGACTGGACATTCACCAGATTCACCCGGAAAGAGCCCGATTCGCTCGACAGGTCGAGTTCACCGCTGTCGTCCAGATAGGCGAGCCATTGTTTGCCTTTCTCCCGCAAAAGGCGGCCGCGTGAATTCGCGGCGTTGTTATCGGGGGCCATCCCGGGGATCGCGGCGAGCAACCGCGTGTCGGTCGTCACCGGCAGCCGCGGCAACGAGCCACCAGCGCAGAGCCACGCCCAGCCGGCGGAATCGAAATCACAAATCAGGGCCTTGTCCGGGAACCTGGCGCGATAGTCGGCCGCCATCTCGGCGAGGTCCAAGTCGCTGGGCCGCCCGCCGCGCCAATTCCGCTCGAACTGCCGGGGAGCCAGGTTCCGGCCGCCCGGTGGCGCAAACAGTCCTTTGCTAGTGCGCCACCAGTAGCGGAAGTCGATCACGTCCACGATGCCCCGCCGTTTCGGGTCGTCCAGAATCGTGTCCTGTACGTCCCGGGTGCAACTCAAGGCAACCATTGAATCCCGGCCCGAGGTGCGTTCCCATTGAGCGACGTTGTCGATCCAGAACGCCATGAAATGAAGTGGACCTGTGTACTCGGCGCCCGTGAACTGGATGACGTTTGCGTTGTTCGTGAAATTGTTCAGACATTGCCGGATATAACCGCGATGCAATTCGCGCCTGATAGCGTCCGTGATGTCGTAGAACGGTTCCGCCATGAATATCCGCTTGTCACCGGCATAAGGCGGCGGTTCGGGGAATCCAGTGTTGTTGATGTTGTTCGCCGAGCGCCACGGGAAGTCAGTCCAATGAGCCCCGGCTTCGAGGACATTATGCTGAAAGTAGTTCTGATGAAACAGAACCAGCCCGCGCTCATCGCAGATATCCGCGAACTTTCTCAGCCGGGCCCAATACCATGGATTGAATTTGGCGAGATTGTACTTGCTCAGACCATCGCAAGCCGTGCCTTGCCCGCCGCGGGCGAATGGCTGTTCGTAGAACGGTGGAACGACATCGCCATTGATTCGGCGCACCCGCTGGTGATCGTCGCGACGGCGGTCGTACCATAGACCGTGGTTGTGATCCAGCGCCACATGCCCCTTGCTGTGTAGCAAATCGGCCACCTGCTCGAGGTCATCCGTAAAACCCGGCCCGACGCGGCCAGGCACAAACCGTGTCACCGCCAGCCCGAACGCCGCCGCCTCATCGGGGCGAATACTCCCACGCCACCAGGCCACGCTGGTCCGTCCCCCAACCAGCAGCTTGTTCTCACATGTTAGCCACCCGTTTGTAACGGTCAGTCTCTTAATAGCACTGCGCGATTCACTTCCATGAATCTCTCCCGTTCCGACGCCCGCACTGGAAACAGCTCTGTGTTTCTTAATATCTCGGTCGCCATTGACTGGAATATCCTCAATGCTTTTTGCATTCCCATGCTCGCCGCACAGAGAATCCCGGTCGGCGGCATTCGCAATGTAGTCCCTCAGTTGAGGTGGAGGCTGGTGAGAAGTCGCCGCAAGTTCCTGAGCTTTCTCAACGCTCGGATTGCTCGAAGCCTCACTTGGACGCGGCATGAGTCGCAGTGCCGCCTCCGCTTCCGGCCCAAATCGATCCCGCACTTGCGCGGCGTACAGACTGTCGGGACTCATAAACTCATTCGAGTTCCTCCAAATCCCATCGCCCTCGAAGCTGGCCCAGGAGCCGAACGACCAATTCCGCGCGCCTGGCGGATTCCAGCAGCGAATGACCGATGCGCTGCAGTTCCAAAGCACGCAATTGGCGGCAGCCCATCCTATGCCGGCGTTGTTGCCCGCGCGATATCCAAGGGTAAGCGCGTTGCCATCGATGCGCACCCCGTCGTAGAGCACGCCGCTGGCCCAACTCTCGATGGGGCCGCTGTCGTCAAGCGCTTCGCGCGCTTCGCATTGTACGAATGCGTTTGGCCCCGCCGCGCAATGGCCAACGGAGAAATCGTGTCGACCGTGCTCCGCATGACAGCGAAGAAACAAGGTCTGTTGGCCCATTGTGAAGAACGTGTGACGACGGTAGCCGCCCGTTTCCGAGACCGGCGCCGATGAGATGCAGTCCTGAACCGTGACGCGCCTGCAGCTCTCGTAAATGGCAACCGCGGAACCAGCGAAGTGCTCGAACCTGACCTGACGCACCCACGCATCGGCGGCGTTCTCGATCGCGATGGCGCACCAGGCATGGTCTTCGTCCTTGGGATTGGAGGCGTCGAATGTGGATTGCAGGAAAAGACCCTCGACGCCAACGCGCTCAACGCGGCCGGGCCAGGAACACGGCGCGACAATTCCACCGCCAAGTTCTTTCTCAATCGCGGTCGTGATCGGGGCATCGACGGTGACAAGATCGCCTTCGACAAATGTCACCGTGCGTTCCCATCCAAGATCGCGAGTGCCGGGCTTCCAGCCGCCACCTTCACCACCGCCTAGCTCGGTAGCGCCAAGTCGTCGAATCCATTCGGCGCTGGACCGACGAGTGATGCGGACTAGATTTCCGGGCTTGAGATCGCCAGCGGTCCGCACTCGGAAACGCGTCGCGCCGACAGGGACGCGATCGTCCACTATTGCCGACCCAGAATCGGATCGAATCCGGAGATCGGCGGAACCGGCAATCCGAATGACGGTGCGGCGGTCCTGACCCGCGGCCACAAGAACCGTTCCGTCCGCTCCCATGCCTTGGCCGCGCAACACCACGCCGGAATTGGCGATCGTCAGGCCGCCGAGTATTTCGTGGCGGCCCTTGAGCAGCAGCACGGCCCCGCGCATCCCGCTTGCGTCCGGTTCGAGACCGCCAACATAATCGATCGCGCGTTGGATGCGGGCGGTGTTGTCGCCAGGCGTTGCCACCACCACGACTCGTACGGGCGCCGCCGGTATCGGCTGGCCTCCGCCGCGGTATCCGCACGTCGAGAAATCAGGAACCCGGTCGCCGCTTGTGTCAGCACTGTACGTGAGCTTTCCTTCCGGGGTCCGTCCGACAATGAGACTGTCCTGGGCGGTAGCGTTTACGCCCGACAGGGCGGCGAGCATGAGCCCGGCGCAAAGCCGCCTGAGCCGAGAGATCATTTGCCCAGGATTCACGGCAGCTTGCCCGTGACGCGCGCCAGTTGGTCGGACTTGGCAATTTCCTTTCCGTCCGCCAAAACGCGCAAACCGGCGCCACGCTGGTAACGCGAACCGTCTTTGTCCCACGCTATGGTCAGCATGTGGCCATGGTACTTCACGCCGTCCAGACAAAACCAGTCCCATATGCCGGCAGGCGCCAATGGATGCAGCTCGATCGCGTCGTCGGGTCGCGGGCGCAGACCAACGACGCCGCTTATCAGGATGTCGGCAAACGTCGAGTGATTGTAGTGCCGGCTGCGATCGTTCTTGCCGTCGATCCAGTCGCCGGTGACCTCGTCGAGGTACTCGCCGATGTATGGCTGGCCGTTCGAGTGCTGACCGCGAACGTAGCGAAGGAACCCGTCGAAATACGCGCGCGCGCTGACCGGCGTCTGACGATAGTCGCGGAGAGCGTTCGCAAGGGCATAGAGAGTTTGGCAAGTCGCGAATGGCCAAACCGCGCCGTCCCATTCGCAAGTGCCGATGCCGTGCGAGCGGAAGCGCGGATGCCGTCTTTCGGCGGTTGTGAAGCCAAATGGCGCGTGAAAACCCTCGGAATCCATGAGTTGCTCCCACGCTGCCTCGTAGCCTTTTCCGGCATCAGGCAGGCTGAACATCCACGGCACAAAGCCGATCGCCTCGCGCGCGTCGCACAAGTCACCGTTCTCAAGTCGCACTTTGAAAAACGCGGCATTGCTGTCCCACATCCGCTCCTGGGTGAGCCGTTTCAATTCGAGAGCTTTCGTGTTGTACTCTTGTTCGAGCCCGGGTTCGTTGGCCAGTCGCGCTATCGCGGCAATGGCCTTGGCATTCGCGAACATGTAGCTGTTGATCGTCGGACGCGTATTCTTCGCCCTGCGCCCGCCGCAGATTGACTCCTCCATCCCGTCGCGGACGTCGTATTGCCAGAAAAGGCCGTCGGGCAGTTTGCGCTCCGTTTCCCACGCCCGGTAGTCCGAGACGAATTGGTCTAGCATGCTGACGATGAATCTGGCGTCACCGTTGACCAGAAAGCGGTCGTAGGCGGCGGCGGCGAGCCAATTGCTGTACTTGTGGAAGTGCGGCTGGGGCTTGCCGTCGTGTCCACGCTGCCAAAAACGAATGTAATCGTTCATGTGGGCGTCGTCGCGCAACCACCGGCCCTCGGCCACGTGAAAGCCGGCGGCGCAACTGATGGTGTTGAATGCCCCGGCATGGCTCACTGGGGCGAGAAACTCAGTTACAACATAGCCACTCGGCGTCTCCACGATATGCTTGCGATATGTCCACCACCGAAAATAGTAGAGTTCCTCAACTTCGCCGTCAGGGCACTCGAACAAAGGTATGTTCCGCTCCAGCCAGGCAATTGCCGCCGCATTCGAAATCGAGTTAGTCACTCTCTCGACATCGGTTGCGTTGAACCGCTGGACGTACGGAACAAGAACGGCGGGCCTGAGAATAGCGGCATTAGCCGCACCCGACATGACATAAGCGGCCGCACACAGAAGCGTCATCGACCAGTGCACGCGGTGTTTCATCTGACGCAGCCATGCCGGGATTGGGCATTGACCCAACCCCAGCATCGAGCGCGGCGATGTCAGTGCTCGGAAAGCGCCGTTCAGTGGTTCGACAGTTTGAAGAACACGGTTGGGTTTGCAGTGTCAACCGCAACGCCCCAACTCGTGACTGCCTCCGAACCTGGCACGGGATACCAGTCCGGACTGATGCCTACGTCGAGGCTGTTGGTTTGACCCATCAGTTGCCAACCGAGGTGTGTGGCCGGCCAGGTCAAGGTGAGAGTCCCGTTGGACAAGAGGCTTGTCATCTCCGGAGGGGTCGATGGCGCGCCAACGACGCTGATCGTTCGGTCTACATTTGTCACAACCATGCCCGATACATCCCACTGAAGCCCAACCCCAGGCACGACAGGCGAGACCTTCGGCACATGCGTTGCGTTGGCGTTTGTCAAGACAACGCCGAAGTTGCCGCTGAGGATCGTGAAGGTCTGACCTGGCGCGAATGGAATCGCGCCCACGTTGTTCATGACGAACGTGGTTTGCAGGTTGCCACCGTAGTCGATCGTCAGCTTGTCGTTCACTTGCGGATTGTTGAGGTCCACTTCGACGATCGTGGACGAACCGTTGTTCAGGTCCAGCCGCGCCTGGACTTCCATCGTGCCGATAGAGCTCCCGACCGAGATGGTTGCCTTATTGTTTATGGCCAGGCGCCCCGTGCCGCTGATGGCCGTGCCAGTCGCATCCGCGACAATGCCTGTTCCCATCAGCGTGCCGTCGATATTGAGCCGGCCCACCTGATTGTTGATCGTGCCAAAGTTGGCGAGAGTAGCGCCCGCCGCCACGGACCAATTGCCGCCCGCAACGTTCATTGTCGCCGGCGCGAGATTGGTGATGGTTGTGTTAGCCGCAATCGTCATCGTGCCCGGCGCGGTCGAAACAGTGCCGGAGTTCACGAACGAGCCAGCCTGGATCGACACCGGACCGTTGATAGTGCCCTTGTTCTCCGCCAGACTGTGTGAAGTCAGTCCCCCGTTCAGTATTCCAGGAGGATTAACGATGAACGTGCCGTTGCTCACGGTCAACGGCGGCGCATGAATTGCCTCGAAAGTGATGTCGGCGGCGCCGGTCTTCACCGTCGCGGCGGTTCCGGCTATCGTGCCGCCGGTCAGCGTGTAGTTCCGCACGGAATTATTGAAGGTTGTTCCAGCCGCCGGAACAACCGTGCCGACCACATTGACGGTCACTGAGCCGGTCACATCGTCGTCGAACACAACCGCATCGCCGTTGGTGAAGTTCGTCGCCGTTAGCGTGGCTGCGTCCACCCAATTTAACGTGGTTGTGTCCCAGTCGCCGCTTATGTTCCCCCGCCAAAGCACCGTTTTGGGAGCGGCTGTCGAAATGACAGCGTCAATGGTCTTGTTGCCGGCGTTGTCGACTACATAACCATAGAATCCTTCAGGAAGTTTCAGCGTGAGATTTGGCGCCGCCGAGTCGTACGAGATAAGCGGGTAAGTTCCGGCAGCAGGCACGGACAGAATCTCGATGAAACCGCCACTGGCCATCAGGTTCTTCACGTGGACGCTCGGCGCGGCGGCGTTCACCGATGCCAGCGCCAGCGTGCCGCCAGTTGAGATGGTGAGGATTCCCAGCTTAGCTCCGGCCGGAGTCGGCTCACCCAGCGTGTTTGTCAGGACCAGCACACTCCCGTCGCCAGAAATGGTTATGCTGTTCTCCGTTCCCGGGCCGCCGGAGACCTTTGTCACGCCGCCGACCGTGATTGTGTTAGCCCGCACTTCGCCTCCGCCGGTGATACTCAACCTTCCGTATCCGAGCTCAGCCTGCCTGATATCGCCCGGATCGGCTGTTGTATGGCCCAGCTCGAGCTCGGAGTTTACCACAAACAGGGCGTCGGCGTTCACGTTCATCGTTCCGCGGCAGTACCCTCTTGGATTGCCGCCGCCCACGTTCTGGTTGTTGCCGTTGCCCTGAAATCCGAGAATGGCTGTGTTAGCGTCCAGAACGCCTTTGGCTATCGTGAGCGTAGCCTCCGCTGACGCATTGTCCGAGGAGTCCGTGCGGTCTCGGGCAAGGTACAGCTTGTCAACGAACGCATCGATAGCCCCTCCGCTCAGGTTTACTATGGCCTTGGAAGCCGTGCCCGACGGTCCAACGCCCGCCGCGTCCGCCAACGCCAGGACTGACATGCGCCCGCCGTCCGTGCCGCGGAAGACAGCAACCGGGTTGTCGACGGAGAACGCGGAGTTGAACAGAATTCCGCCAGAGCCAGGGTCGCCCTGGGCCGAAGATTGGATGAGGCATAGGCTGTCCATGTTAAACACGTTCGATATGCCGAGGTACAGATAACAGTCGGCTGTCGTGCCCACCTCGTTGTTGCCCAGTGTCAGCGAGTAGTGCCTCTCGACGGGGTCCATGTAATCGTTCGGGTCAACATGAACGGCGCGGATGATATTTGTGCGGGCAAGCCTCACGGTCGGAATGAATCTCCGTGGGATCAGGTATGGCGCAGTCCCGCCAAAGCCGTTCGCCCTTAGGTTATCGTAGTTTGGATAAAGCCGGTAGTCGCCAAGGCCGACCCGGTTGACATCGGCGATGAATGTGCCCAGGCCCGACATGTCCAATGTGTGCTTTCGTTGGTTGTCGACGAGCAGCGCGATGTTAGCCGCCGCATTGCTTACGATCACGGTTCCTTCCTGGCCGGCGATCGTCACGGTCATGTCCTGACCGATATCCGTATAATCGCGCAGCATCTTTAGGCCCTTTTCGCCCGTGACCGCCAATGCATGGTTTGGCTGCACAAGCAATGTGTGAAACGTGCTGCCGCTGTTGGCGGGCGAAAAACGAAGCGACGCGATCTCGGTATCCACATCGACGATGCTGTTCGTGACCACACTGCCTTGTCCGCCAAGGTCGGTAAACAGCACGTCGCTCGACGCGCCGGGTACGGCCCCGCCAACCCAATTCCCGCCGGTGGACCAGTTCGCGTCGATTGTGTCGGCCCCGCTCCACACATGACCAGATTGGAGCGTCAGAAGGAAAGTGGCCGTGGCCCCACCCGAGGCCTCCACTTTCAACACATGCTCGCCCTCGGGCACGTCGGTTGTGTTGAGCGTGAGTGTGCCGGTGGTGGTTTCGGTAAAGTCATTTGCGCTGAAGGTGTAACTCACGCCTGCTGGAACATCAGCGATGCTCAGCGTCACGGGGGCGTTTCCATCCGCGATCGTCGCCTGGAATGCGATCTCGGTTTGGGCGGCGCCATTGAATGGCACCGTGACTCGAACCGGCGCGAGTCTGAGGGCAACGGTTTGTTGCGCCAAAACGGATGGCGCGACAGCCAGCAGCGGCAACAGCAGCGCGGACAGGAAGATGCTCCTGGGGGCTGAAGCGCACTCCAGCGGCCCACCCACGCGATCGGGCGACCGTGTGGCGAGCCGGACGGTGGCGGTCCTTCCAAGTTCTACGGGGTTGGTCAGCGTTGTTTTCATGGGTTTAGGTTGGTTCTATTCGTACGGCAAATGTTCGTTAAGCCATTGATAGTCTATGCTGCCGCGATCTCTAACGTTTCTCAGGATTTCGCCTTTCACTACCTGTTTTCTTGTGTCCGGGTCCTTCCATCTGTGGATTTCGGAATGGCCGTCCGCGTATGAGAAATTGCATCCATTCTTGTGGTAGCTGGCGGGCAGATTGCGGAATTCCGCGTTCAAGAGATTCGCTCCGCCGATCGAGTGAAAGACCGCATCGTCGATGCTGCCTGGGTGCTCATCGAGGGTCACGAACGTTTCAGTTGGGCCGGGCTTCGTCAACATGGCCAGCTTGAGATAACCCTTCGCGGGATATACACGGTCCGGAATCTGATTCAAGACCGTGACGCTGATTCCTCCAAGGAAAGCGTTGCCTGACAAGCTGAGGACACGCACGCCGTTGTCAGACCTGACTTTGTCGGATGGACATTTGTAGACGTTGGCGGACTTGACGTAGTTTCCAAGCTGCGAGTAGGCAGGGTCGATGAGCTTCGCGGCGTTCGTGTTGTCTGGATTCGTAAACCAATCGATGTTGTTTCCGACCAATTTCGAGGGCATCTGATCGTCGAAGTCGTTGACGTACAATAGCCAGCCCAACATCAACTGCCGCGTGTTGTTCATGCACGCGATGGCGTTCGCCTTTTCCTTTGCCTGTGACAGGGCTGGCAACAACATCGATGCCAGGATGGCGATGATCGCTATTACCACCAGCAATTCGATCAGGGTAAACGCGCCGCGGCATCGAGCAGGAGCCTGAGGATCGACCACTTCTGTGCGCGATGCATTCATGAGCAGACTCGCCGCCAATCTACGGCGTGTTCCCGCAAAGCGACAAGAGTTTTTTGGGGCCCAAATCCTCGTCTAAGCTCACCACGAAGTTCACCAAGTCCAGGAAGGACCGAAGGGATGGCCCATTCGGGGTTCTCTTGAGGTTGTAGAGAACGAACAGGTTCAAGGTCACAAAGCGTGTTCGCGGAAACAAGGACGCTTTCGATGAGCCGGGTAGGGACCGATTCCACTCGGTCCCTGATTTCGCCCAACAAACGGGGACGCAGTGGAACGCGTCCCTACCGACCAGTAAGGTAGGGCTGGACCTGCCTGCACCACGGTTGCGGCAGGCGGACCGCCCGGGTCGGCCGCGACCGTGCTGCTCCACGAAACACTCCGGCCCCACCCCTCGCCCGCGGGGGCGCGCCGCGACATCAGAGCCGTGCGCGTGAGCAAGCGGTCCTCAGCTCGTTATCGGTGCCAGTCACGCTCTGGTTTTTTCCTTGAACCATCGCTCGTGCCTGGGCAAGCTCCCACTTTCGTGAGCAAGAAAAGAATAACCGCAGGAAGGAGTATGACCATGCTAAGAAGAATACTAATCGCATTCTGTCTTTTGGGTGTGACCACAGCGTCGTACGCGGACCTGGTCGGTCATTGGCGAATGGGAGAAGGGGCGACATGGGACGGCGTCCAGTGGACCATTCCCGACCAGCAGCCTGAGCCGGCCGACGGGACATCGGTCAATCTGCTGGAAGCGGACCTGGTCGATGGTCTCGCTCTGCTGGGAGAGACCGCGCCTCACCAGGCCATGAACTTCCCCGACGGCCCTTACGTCTCAATCGGCAATCCAGCCAAACTCGACATCACCGGGAGCCTGACCGTGTGCGCGTGGGTCAAACCGAACAGTCTCTCCGGCTTTGGCCCGATTGTTGGCAAGGGCGACCACCAGTACATGCTGCGCCATAACGGAACCGCGTTTCAGTTTTTCACCTATGATGGTGGTTGGCACCAGGTGGACGCCAACGTCGGCGCGGTGGTTAGCGAGTGGTACTTCGTCGCGGGGCGTGTCGACTCCTCCACTTCCACCGTCTCGATCTGGGTGAACAACGCCGGCTACGGAACGGCAACCGGCGGCATCATCACAAGCACATACCCCGTCGAAATCGGACGCAATTCAGAAGAGACGGCTCGTGTCTTCGACGGCGTGATTGACGACGTCCGCATCTACAACCACGCCTTGACGGACGCGGAACTGCTGAACCTGTATTACAGCCCGGTGATTCTGCAGCAACCGGTTGTTCTGCCGGCTACCACCGTGTACGAAGGTGAAGCGGTCACCATGACCGTGGTGGCTTCGGGCACCGCGCCCACTTACAAATGGTACAAGGACGGCGAGGCGCTTCCCGGCCAGACCGCCGCCACGCTGAGCATCCCGTCCGCGGTGCCAGCCGACTCAGGTAACTACTACGTCGAAGTCACAAATGAGGCAGGAACCGCCACAAGCGAAACCGTGAGTCTTTTGGTCCATGTCAAGTCGGCGCCGATATTCACCCAGGACCCGAAGTCGTGCACGCGTTATGTGGGTGGCTACCTGACTTTCACCTTCACGGTGCAGGGCACGCCTCCGATCACGTTCAAATGGAAGAAGGACGGCAACTACATTGACGGCCAGACGGGCCCGACGCTGAGCCTGACCGATATCAAGACCACCGATGCGGGCAAGTATGTGTGCGAAGCCTCGAACGCCCTTGGCATTACGCCCAGCGCCGAGGCGGTCCTCACTGTCATTGTGCCCCCCCCGGGCAGCTTCGCGGAGCGCGTCATCTCACACAAGCCGGTGGCCTTCTGGCGGCTCAACGAGAGCGAAGGCACCACGGCCTTCGACTATGTGGGCGGCTACGACGGCACACACTCGGACGGAGTGTTGATTGCCAGTCCCGGGCCCCAGCCGACGCAGTTCCCCGGTCTGGAAGAGTCCAACCTGAGCGCGAACTACGACGCCTCTTATGAGGCCGGAACGGAGATGCCAGCCAGCCTGATGAGCAACCGCTCCGCGTTCACGATGCTCGGCTGGATCAACATGCCGGCAATCGTGAATGCTCGCATCGCACTGTTCGGTCAGAACGACGTCGCCGAGTTCGGTTTCCATAACGCCGACCTGGCAATCTGGACGCCAGATGGCGGGTACGCCGCTTTTGACCCGATTGCCAACGTCGTCCCGGGCGAATGGATGATGATCGCCGCTATAGGTGACGGCGCGACTCTCAGTCTCTACTTGAACGGAGACCTGCTCAACAGCGTCGCTGACGCTACGACGAACTACGGCGAATCGAGCTATCCGTTCCGAATCGGATTTGGCGTGCTGGATGCCACTGGCAACTACTTGACGGGCGGCATCGACGAGGTGGCCCTGTTCGACCACGCGCTCACCCAGAACGATCTCAACGCGCTGTACGCGGTCGCCAAGGGCGTTGTGGCTCCGAAGCTCACCATTCAGCCGACGCCGGTCGAGGGCTATGAGGGCACAGACATTCAGATGACCGTTTCGGCGACCGGCACGCTTCCGTTCGACTATCAGTGGTACAAGGGTGACACGGCTCTGACCGACGGAGCGAAATACTCCGGCACGAAGACCGCGCAACTCTGGATCAACGACATCGCCACCGCGGACGAAGCGAACTACAAGGTGGTGGTCTCGAACCCCGCCGGCCCGGTCCCGAGCGACCTGGCGAGTCTGACCGTTGTCACGCCTCGAGCGGGAAGTTATGAGGAGTTGATGGTAAGCCTCGACCCGGTGGCCTACTGGTCGCTCAACGAAGCGTCCGGGACGGTGGCGTTTGACCGCATGGCTGGGTACAACGCCGCACACGACATCTACGTTTACCCTGGCCAAACCGGTCCGCAGCCGCCGTATCAGCCGGGCATGGAGGCCGATAACCTGTGCACCTTGTACGAAGGCGCCACTGACTACGAAACTACCACTGCGGCGAGTCTGATGAATAACCGCGCGGCATTCACCATCGCCGGCTGGATTAACCCGAACACGATGCCTCAGATCACGAAGGTAGGCGCCAGTTCCCGCGTGGCTCTATTTGGCCAGAACGATGTGGCCGAGTTCGGATTCCACGGTACGAACATCCTTGGCATCTGGAGCCCGACTGGCGGGTACGTGTCGGTCAACGTCAGCAACGTGATCGTCCCGAACGAGTGGACTTTCATAGTTGCCACGGGCGATGGCACAAGCATGAGAATCTATCGCAACGGCCAGGTGATCGCCAGCGGCTTGGGCGACACGGCCAACTACGGCTCCTCCGGCAGCCCATTCAGAATCGGCTACGGCGTGCTGGATTCGAGCGGGAACTGGTTCGACGGCTTCATCGACGAGGTTGGCATGTGGGACCGCGCCCTCACTCAGTCCGAAGTGCTCACACTCTACAACAAGGGCATGGACGCGAAGGAGCCGCCGACAATAGTGGTCCAGCCGGCCAGCGGCACCCGCTTCGAGGGATCGGACGTCACGCTCAGCGTGGTCGAGGCGGGATCACTGCCGATGACCTATCAGTGGCGAAAAGGTGAAGTTAACCTGACCGACGGGGGCAACGTCTCCGGCACCAAGAGCGCCAACCTGGTGATTGCCGATGCAACCGCCGCCAACGCGGGTGAATACGATGTGGTTGTCAGTAATCCGTATGGGCCTGTGACAAGCGGCAAGGCAGTCCTCAACGTGGTCGCTCCGCCGGGGAGCTTTGCGGAGGCGGTAGTCGCTCTCGGCCCGGTTGGATACTGGCCGTTCGACGACGACGCCGGAGCCACAATCGCCAGTGACGTGTGGAATGGGCATCACGGCGCCTATGCAGCTGCCGCTGTCGCCGGCGAACCCGGCGTGTCGTTGGCTGGATTCGCCCCGGACAACAAAGCGCTGCGTACGATGGCCAACACCGCCGATTCGCAGGTTAATCTGCCCAGCTTGGGCTTCAACACCAACACCGTCACAATCCTGTGCTGGATCAAACCTGATGGTGCGCAGGGCGGTTACCGCGGGCTGGTGTTCCTCCGCAGCGGAGGGCCTGTGTGCGGCTTGCACTTCGGCGGTGGCATGGAGTTGCGGTACTCGTGGGCCGACTCGAATCGCACGTGGGGATGGGACTCGGGCCTTGTGGTCCCGGACGGCCAGTGGACCATGGCCGCCGTTGTCGTGGAACCGACCAAGGGAACAATCTACATGGGAACGGGGGGAGTCTTGGAGTCGAGGGTGAATCCGAATGCCTTCAATCATCCGAATCAGAACTTCAGGAACTCGCCAACCCGCGTGGGTTGGGACTCCGCCGACGTCAACCGCCATTTCAACGGGTGGATCGATGAAGTGGCAATCTGGAACCGGGCGCTTTCGCCCGATGAGATCGCGGCACTCTACCAGGTCGGAGCAACAGCACCCGAACTCGAGGTCTACCTGGACGGCGCCAATGTGATGATCAAATGGTCCGCCGGCACCCTCGAGTCCGCGAGCGAACCTGACGGTTCATACAACAAAGTGGAGGGCGCGACCTCGCCGTGGCCGATCCCAGTGGCCTCGCTGAAGAAGATGGAGTTCTTCCGAGCCACCATGCCATAGCGGACGCGTTCCGGAGAGCCCGTTGACAAGCGGGCTTTTCACCAGAAGAGAAGTCGTGGTGTGACGAACGCGGGGCGGCGCTAACACGCGCTGTCCCGCGAGTAGTGGAGCAACATCCCGCGAACGTCCGGACGAATCACCACGAAGCTCGCGAAGCGCACGATGGGCCCGCGCAACTTCTTCTCCCCATGAACCTTGCTTTACCGCGTAAACGCGGGACTCTGGCGGGCGGCCGCTCTGCATGGTCCGTGGCGTTGTCCGGCTCGCGACCGGTCAGAGTTCCGCCTTCAGGCGGCTTCGTTGTGGACCAGACCGCAAGGTTCATGGGCCCAATGCGTTCTAAAAAAGAAACTCCGCTTCCCATGAACCAGATGCATTCCCCGGTAGGGCGAGGCTCCAGCCGAGCCGCTCACAGCCTGTGCGGTATATCGCGGCCCGGCTCCGCGGGAGCGTCGCCCTACCGCACGGTTCATGGCGCCAAAGCGTGTTCACAAGAACAAGGAGGCTCCACATGAAGCTGGCACCGTTTCTATCCTTAGCCATGCAGTATGATAACCACGGATTACGGCATAAACGGAATAGGAGACACTTGCTTGCTTCCAACAAAGCAGATTCCTACTCACCATTCGGTGAGCGTTGTCCCGGTTTGTGATGTGGACTCCATGTCCGTACAAATCCGAGTGTGTTGATATCCGCGGTGTGGCCCGTCCACTGGTGCTGGAGAACGCGCAAGCGTATGGAGATGACATGATTTTTGGTGGGTGTAGCGCATCGGGCGCTCACCCGCCAACACTCATGTAATATCCCTACGCTGGCGCGACTTGACATCTCCTGGTCCGGATGTTTCGCAGCGCGGGCAAGCCGCAACCCAATTGTCCGGTGAG
>JAXDCU010000251.1:0-3108 GCA_034677645.1 Verrucomicrobiia bacterium | reverse complement strand
CAATGCTTATCCGGTTGTCACACCTGAGCCTTCTTCCGAACTGCTCTTTCTGAATCGTCAGCCACGCCGTCAAACTATGCCTATTGAGCAGGTGTGACAACCGGATGAGCATGGTTCATACTACCACACCGTGCCACGTGCGGCTCTTGTCAGTCGCTCTACTCTCTGGCCAGGCGTTCCTCCGCTTGCTCGTTGGTCAAACCGTGACGGCGGCGCATGACCGACAGGCCAACGACCGGTGGATAGGCTCTGTCGGCTTTCCAGCGCGGCTCCACGTACTCCACGGTCTCGAAGAGGAGTTCGTTGGCGGCGGCGTAGTTTAGGCCGGTCAAACGTTCGATGTAACGCGTGGCCCGGTCAATCAGCTTCAGATTACTGGCCACTACCCAGATCATGTAGTTGCCCATGACCCGGCCGAGCCGGACCATTGTGCAGGTTGAGAGAGCGTTAAGCAGGATTTTCAAACCCACCCGTGTCACGCCATCCAATAGCAGTTTGCTCTCCGACACCGGTACCAGCACCGTGATGCAATCCGCGTCGCACTTTGTTGCGCTGGCCCGCACGGCCGCCCAGTTCTCCGGCCTGGCCAGGCAGATAAGACCGGTCTTGCCTCCGGCGCGTCGTGTTGCTTCGAGTTGCTCGCGGCTGAATCCGCCAGCGCTCAGCGCCTCCCGCCATTCGAATTCCCCCAGAACCGCGACTGCACTGCCGCCCGACTGGGGCGGACGCAGCCCCAAGCCATCTCTGCCTATCTTGAACCGCATCAGTTCCGAGGCGCTGATCTTGCGGATGACTTCCAGTATTTGCGGCAACTTCTCATCACCCACTAAAGCGGCAACCTCCGGTTCTCTCCATTCCACGCATTGCGGCGCGCGTTTGAGTATGTGTTCCCATGCTTGCTGTGTCTTGTCGCAAGGCACGTAGAGATAAGCCCATGACTCCGCCGCTGTCGTGTCGTCCCACTTGCGAAACGGAGGCGTGCAATATGTCGGTGACCGCTCCGTTGTGTCGGTGAGGACATCCATGCTAAATCGATTGGCAAAGTAGTTGTTGCGCCGGCCGGCGCGGTAGACGGTCTCCTCCATCGCGACCAACCTGGCCAATGGTGCCAGCACTTCGGGCGTTTTGAGCGCCGCGTGCATTTGGACTAACTCATTGAGGAACTCGGTTGGAACTGTGGCGGGGTGCAGGTTGCCCGTGCCAGCCGGGTCCAAACGCCACATGAGCTCGCGCAGCACCATCTCCAAAACGGTCAGGAGCACCGCCAATTGAATGCTGGTCGCCTGCATCCGCGTTGACCCTGTGATTGCCATCGGGCCGGTGGTCAGGTTGATCTTTTCAATCCGCGGATCGAGAATGACCTCGCGGCTCCGCTGAACGTGTTGGCAGAGTATGTCATCGGGGTTGTTATAGACGAAAAACACTCGCGCCCCTGCCTCCACGCCCCTCCATGCCGTGCCTATGACGAACGAGGTTTCTCCTCCCTCAGTTATGGCGAAGACCACATCGCCAGCTGTCACTCCCAGATCGCCAATCTGTTTCTTCCCAAACGCCGTGAAATCCTCGAATCCTTCCACCGACTTGATCAATGCGAAGTCGCCGCCGGCCATCACGCTGAAAGCGCGGTTCTCCAATTCCTCAGGCGCGGGCTGGCAGACGAGGCCTCGGCCTTTTTGCCGCTGCCAGAAATCGCGCCAGATAGACACCAACTGAATGCTCAGCCGGCCCGTGGAACCACATCCGGTGAAAAATATCTTGCCGCCCCGTTCGAGGGCGCGCAGGACTGTCTGCGCCATACTGGTGGCTCGCCCCGACAGGGCAAACTCGCGGTACTTGCGGACCACGTCATCATCCACATCGAACAACTGCCGAAGTCCGGCGGCAATGTCGCCCCGCGTCGTGTCGCTGAGGTTGGCGGTCACTGGGTGGGACGATTCGGTCACCAGGGAACCGAGCTTGAATTGGTCAGCGATCATTAGAAACTCCGCGGACCGTTCTTTGGCGTTGCCACTCATGGGAAAAGCGTAGCCAACCTCGCGGTAACAGGCAACGCATTGTTCAGGCGAGGTGGCGGCAATCCACAGTGAAAGACCAACTGGTGTTCTGGCGATGAAAACTCAAGCTCAACCGGCGTCCCGTTCGAGCGCTGCCAGGACTTCCGGGTCGCGCACGTCCACCCAGCGTCCTTGAATCTCGAGGCCGGCCAGGCGATGCCCCGCCGCGATCATGTCGGCTATGGCGTCGGTGAGTTCGTACTCGCCGCGTGGGGATTTTCCGATTCGGCCAGTGAACTCGAACAGAGAGGGCTTGAAGATATAGATGCCGGCATTGTACCAGGCTGGCTCTCCCGGCCTAAGCCAGCCTTCGGCCCGAAGCCTTGCGAGGTCTGTCTGGCTGGGTTTCTCGACGATCCGGCTGAGGCAGAAATCTTGATCGAAGAAGTTGATCGCACCTTTTGTCACATCCACTCCGGCGGTGACGGTAATCAGGCCAGAAAAGTCGCCTTCGTCGAACCGAGCGACCATACGGCGATACGTTTCCGGGCGCACGAGAATGTCCCCGTACGTGAGCAGAAACGCGTCTTCGCCGACGAACGCGCGTGCCGGATCGGCAGCTCTGCCCGTGCCGTCTTGTACGCTTTGTCTGACGAAATGGATTTCTCGTCCATGGCATGGTTGCCTGGAGAAGTGGTCCTCGATGGCTTCAGCTTGCCAGCCAGTGACGATGCAAAAGGAACTGATCCCGGCTTCCATCACGCCGTCCGCGATGTGTTCGAGGATGGGCTTGCCGTGCACCGGCAACATCGGTTTAGGCAGGCTTTCGGTGAGCCCCTTCATTCGCGTTCCCCTGCCAGCAGCTAGAATGACCGCTTTCACAACGGCGATGGTCGGACACCCATGCTCACGACTTGCTCGAATCCACCTCGGGTCTGGTTCATCTGAGAGGCACTGCTCGGACCTTGGAAGTCCGACACGCTGCTATGCGCCGTACTTGTCAAGCATGCGGGCGTTGGCCTGCATGTAGCGGAGCAAGTACTTGGCTTCGAAAATCCCAAGCGACCCCTGATTCGCGCCCGTCTCGGTGAGTCGTTCAAGCTTATCCGATCCA
>JAXDCU010000250.1:0-3934 GCA_034677645.1 Verrucomicrobiia bacterium | reverse complement strand
CCGCGGATTACGAAGATGGGCGAATGGTTCTATGTCACCTACGCTTGTCGGCATTTTCCATTCGGCCAGTTCTGGAGGCCTGAAATCCGCCAGCGCTATGTGACTCCGGACTGTCCACCACAATTTCCAAAGTATTTGCGCGGGAACGCAACGCTCACCGGACTGGCCATGACGCGGGATTTCCGCTCTTGGATTCGCGCCGGTTGGATCACTGATCCGCTGCTCGACGACCGCGACGCGATTCTGTTTCCGGAGCGTGTTGGAGGTCGCTATGTCCTGATTCACAGACCGCTGGAGTGGGTTGGCCCATCGTACGGCACCGAGCACGCGTGCGCGTGGATTTCGTTCTCGGAAGATTTGCTTGGCTTCCCATCAGCGCGGAGCAAGCTGTTAATTAAGAACAAGTACGCCTGGGAGACCGCCAAACTGGGGGTGAACACGCCGCCAATCAGAACGGAATACGGCTGGTTCACGCTCTACCACGCGGTCGGGCCGGACAAACATTATCGGATTGGGGCGCTGTTGCTCGACCTGGAAGACCCGGCCGTGGTGGTTCATCGCACGCCGGACTGGCTGATGCAGCCTGAGACCGACTACGAAATCGAAGGGTTCTATCGGGGTGTCTGTTTCCCCTGCGGCGCTGTGGTGATCGATAACCGCTTGTTCGTCTATTACGGCGCGGGCGACAAGTTCTGCGCTGTTGCCACGTGCGATTTCGAGGCGCTGTCGCGGCACCTGATTTCGTGTCCGCCATGAGATGCCAGAACTCCCTATGAACCGGGTAGGGACCGATTTCACTCGGTCCCTGATTTCGCCCAACAAACGGGGACGCGGTGGAACGCGTCCCTCCCGCGTGGTTCATGGTTCCGACGCGTGACGAGTCACTTGTCATCAATGCATGAACCTGTTGCATTCTCTGGTAGCGCGAGGCTCCAGCCGAACCGCTCACAGTACCTCCAATCTTGTCCGGGCTTTACATGAAGGGTTTAGCGCCTATATTGTCGCCGCCTCTGGAACAAGGAACGAACAATCCTGACGAAGGAGTATTACGATGCTGAACAACAAGATCGAAAAGGCCTTGAACGAACAGATCAACAAGGAGCTCTTCTCTTCCTACCTCTATCTGGCCATGGCGCAATGGTTCGAGTCGAAGAGCCTGCGCGGTTTCGCCCATTGGCTGACCATGCAGCACGACGAAGAGCACGAGCACGCGAACAAGATCATCAAGTACGTCAACGATCGCGGTGGCCGGGTCATCCTCCAGCCGATCAAAGGGCCCAAGACAGAGTGGAGCTCCCCGCTCGAAGCCTTCCAGGAAACGAGCAAGCACGAGCAGTTCATCAGCCAGAGCATTCACGAGGTTCTTGACCTGGCGATCAAGGAAAACGATCACCCCACACAGAGTTTCCTCAAGTGGTTCGTCGACGAGCAGGTCGAGGAGGAGGCGAATGCCCAGGAAATCGTCGACCACCTGAAGATGCTTGGCGACGCGAAGCACGGCATATTCATGATGGACCGCCAGTTGGCCGAACGTAAAGAGGACTGAGCCGACTTAAGAGGACTCGGTTTTTCGCGGTTGGGTGGCCTGCGAAAGAAGTTGTCTCAGGTTGCTGACCGTGCTTCCCTTGTGGTTGGAACGCATGGCGCAGCCATCATACGTGGCAAACGCTTGAGTTGCGAGCACGTGGCGCCGGTGCTTGCCTGAACGAATGGGACATCTCATGAACCATTATTGCACTCGCAGGCGTTTTCTTGGAACCGCGTCCAGCGGCCTTGTCGGTTTTGGCGCGTTGGCGACCGCTATTGACCGCCTCGCGCCAGGCACCGCAAGTGCCGCGACCGGGCCAGCGTCGAGGGTCCGCGTGGGCAAAGTTTACTTGGGCAATCGCCGTCCGGGTTGGCCCTCCAGTTCCGTCGACCTCGAAGCCGAAGTTCGCAAGTATGAGGAGCAGTTTGCGAGGCTTGCGCACGAGTTGTCGGACATCGAGTTCATCGACGCCGGCTTGATTGACGACGATAACCGAATCGGTCCGGCCAACGAGAAGCTGGCGAATGTCGACGGCATCCTCGCACTCCACCTGACTCTTGGGACAGGGCCGCGACTGAAGAGGATTCTCGAACTAAAACGCCCGGTGATGATGTTCACGCTCCCGTACAGCGGCCACGAATGGCATATAGTCGCTGGCCTGCAACGGGAGGGGAAGTTGATCGAAGTGCTCCCCAGCAGCGATTTTGATGATCTGGCCGTCGCCGTGCGCCCTTTTCGCGCCATCCGCCGGATGCGTGACGCGCGCGTTCTGCACGTCAGCCAGGGCCCAGCCGACGCTGCGTACTCTCAGGCGGTGAAAGACAAGTTCGGCACGGAAATCGTCTCGGTGCTCTTGCCGGACATTGAGCGCGCCTACCAATCCGTCGACCTCGATGAAGCACGTGCGGACGCTGAACGGTGGACACGCGAAGCGGAGAAGGTCGTGGAGCCTTCGCCGGAGGAGATACTCAAGTCATCGCAAATGTACCTGGCGATGAAAGGACTGCTCGAACAACATCGGGCTTGCGCGATCACGATGAACTGCCTGGGCATGGCCCTGGTGGACCATAACATGGGATATCCGTGCCTGGGATTTGTGCGCTTTAACAACGAGGGCCGCGCCGGCGTATGCGAGGCAGACCTCAAGTCCACGATGACGCAGCTCATTTTCACCTACCTGACCGGACGGACAGGCTTCGTCACGGACCCGATGTTTGACGCGGCGACCAGCTCCATAATCCATGCTCACTGCGTGGCCGCCACCCAGATGCTCGGTCCCGGTTCCGCGCCGTCCCCGTACGTCATTCGGAGCCATCTCGAAGACAATCGAGGCGCTTCATTGCAGGTCCGACTCCCCGTTGGCCAGCCGGTCTCGATGGCACGCCTGATCGGGACGGACCTGATGCTCTTCGCCACGGGCCAAGCCGTCGACAGCCCGTTCGTCGATCGCGCTTGTCGCACCAAGCTGACCATGCGCGTCGAGAACATGGAGAAGTTCCTCGAAAACTGGTCATGCGGCCTCCATCGCGTGGTCTTCTATGGAGACCACACACAGGATTTGCGACGTTACTGTCGATTCACGAAAATCCGCGTGCTGCGCGAGGGCGTCGATGATCTCCACGACGTCCCAGGGCTTGAATGGGAAACCAACGTGCATGCCTGAGCTACGTCAAGCCGATGCCTCGCCTGTCGCGCGTTGTTTTCTGTGAGACCCGTGCTCAACGGATGTGAGCGGACCCGTGCCGATTATCAGCGGCAACCAAACCGCGTAGCACAATGAACACATATCGATCCCGACGTTCGTTCCTCCGCGCTTCGATCGCCTTTGCCACACCGATCGCGCTCGCCGCTGATCCCAACGCGTCGAGCGTGCCTGCGCCCGCCACGAGGGAGGGCGGGGGACTGACCACGTATCAGCTCGGGCCCGTTGTTTGGGTGCGATGGAACAATCGCGTGCTGATCGCCTATCGCGCGCATCACTCCCAAAAATACCCGTACATCTTCCCAGTGGCCGGCCCCGTCACCGGATTGTCGCTCACCTCCGAGACCGCATTGCCGTGGCCACATCACCGCTCGCTCTTTTTTGGCTGCGACCGGGTCAATGGCGGGAATTATTGGCAAGAGGATTTCGCCACCGGCCAGATTGTGTCGAATGGCCCGAAGCTCGGCGCTGTTACGGGGCGCAGTGTCGAAATCAGCGACGCGTGCGAATGGCGGAAGCCCGACGCAGCTCCTGTCATGCGCGATGAGCGCGTCGTCCGTGTCACCGTGCCCAACGAGCTTCTGTACACCATCGACTGGACGATTCGCTGGAGTGCCTTGACGGATGTAACAGTTCAGAAGACCAATCATTCGCTCTTTTCACTGCGAGCAGCGGCGGACATAACGCCGCTGGGTGGCGGAGCG
>JAXDCU010000249.1:0-13098 GCA_034677645.1 Verrucomicrobiia bacterium | reverse complement strand
ACCGCGATTCTGATTGGCAGCGTTGGCCAACTCCCGCAGTGTGCACCCGTCGCCCGCGACGAACTCGGCGCACTCGGCGAGCTTTGTTATGCGCATCAGCGGCTTCCCAAGAGCACCGAGGTTTTTGTGAAGAATGTGCCGGCCACGCATGCCGTCATGAAACACGCCAGCGTCGCCGCGATCAACGCACGCACCGCTACCTTGCTCAGGTCGGCGGTCCTGCTCGGCGCAAGCGCCGCGGTGCCTCCGACGAATATCGCCATGGAAGCGACATGGGCGAACCCGCATAGCGCGTAAGTGGTTATGACAACCGAACGCGGGTCGGCGAGTGCGCCATCGGCAAGGGCAGCGGCAAGGTCTTGATAAGAGATGACCTCGGTCACGACTATCCGCTCGCCGATGATTCGCGAGACGATCGAGGCGTCTCTCGGGTCGATCCCGATTATGAGCGTGAACGGGTAGAAGAGATACCCGCAGATATCCTTGAGCGACCAGGCAACGTTGGCGCCGATCGCTTGGTTCACCTTGCCTCCGAGGAATGGCAACACCAGATCGGCCAGGGCGACCAAGCCGAGCACGGCTACCAGAAGCGCCACTATTCCGACAATCATCTTCAGGCCAGCGTTCGCGCCATCGATGACCGCTTGGAAAAGGTTCCCATCCCTGTCATAATGCGGACGGACACAAACCCCAAGCGTCTCGGGCTTTCCGTCTTCGGGCACGATGACTTTCGCCATGAGTATGGCCGCCGGCGCGGAAAGCAACGATGCCGACACCAAATGACCCGCTATTGTCGGGAAATACTGTTTCAAGCTCAGCACATAGAGCGCGAGCACATTCGACGATACGGTCGCCATGCCCGCTGTCAGGAGGACGCAGAGCTCAGAACGTGTCATCCGCGCCAAGTACGGCCTAACGGTGAGAGCGGATTCGACACCCGCGAAGATGTTCGAGGCCGCGACCAGCGACTCGGCGCCGGAAATCCTCATCAGACGCGTGAACAGATACGCGAACCCGTGGATGACGAGCGGCATGATCTTTAGGAAGTAAAGGACCGAAATGAGAGCCGAGAAGAATATGATCGTCGGGAAAGCCTGGAAGGCGAGCATGAAGCCCAACGACGTTTGCCCCGTCTCATCCACCTGCCCCGGCGACAGTGCCAGCCTGCCAAACACGAAGCGCGCTCCGGCTGAGGCCGAATCCATCACTCTTATGACCACGTCATTCACTAGGAGAAAGAGCTGAGTGCCCGCGGGGACGATGAAAATGAAGGCCGCGACAACGAGCTGGAGCGCTATGCCCCACGCCAAGACGCGCAAGTTCACGTTCCTCCTGTTAGCTGAGCACGCCCAGGCTATCGCGATGAGCACGAATACCCCCAGGAAACTCACTAAGTTCCGCATGCCCATACCTAGCTTCTGGAGATGCGCCTCAAGACCCACGCCGGCCTTCGAACACCAACTCCTTGAACGGTCTTCTCACGCTCGGCCTTGCGCACCGTAGCTCCAGCAACGTAGTTCATGCCGCCAACCTTATCACAAGATGGTCACAACAGGGAGACGAATTCCTCGTGCTTATAGTCCGGGAATGACTCGACATAAACGATCCGCACTTCGACATCAGCCTCGATCGAGGCCCGCACTTCATCGCTCAGGTCGCTTTCATTGACGATTTTGGGTGCAACGACTTGTAGTTCAATTCGCCCGAGCGCCGTCTGAACGGCCTTGAACTGCCTGATTCCGTACTTCTCATGGAATGTTCGTGCCCCAATCAAGGGCCACTTCTTCGTCCCGTCGGGCATTGTGAACATGTTGCGGACCCTTCCCTGGATGTCGGTGATTGTCTGCAGTTTCCTGCCGCAATCGCACGCGCCCAGGGTGACGACATCGCCGTGTCTGTAGCGTTTGATGTATTTGTTGGTAATGGTTGTAATGATGAGATTGTTGTTCTCGTCAACCTCAACGATCTGGTTCTCCATTACATGCCAATTCTTCGGGTTGTCAGGGCATTGGATCGCTATCGTACCGCATTCGGCCGAGGAATACATTGTGCCGCCCTTTTCACCTGTGCTCTTCACATCGATCAGATTGGGAATTCTCGCGAGATTCAGGTGGTTGAGAACGGAAGGGTAGGAGTGAATGTAGTGCGGGTCCTTGTGCTCAAGCCATTTCTGGATTTCCGGGATTGGAGCGCAGCCGTACATGAAGGTCTTGCCTTGGACTGGATACACCTCGCGGGGCATTTGCCACGAATCCACATCCGGTTTACCCGCGCCGTCCGCCCTGATCACCGCCTTGTTCTTTGTCACATCCCACTTGCGCCACTGGACTTCCCGTATGTTGGTTGCCACGTACCAGATGTAATCCGAGTATGTCTTCTCGACTGTGACAGGTTCCCCGGTTGAGCCTGATGTCTTCGAACGGTACAGGCCTTTCTCCATCTTGATATTGCGCAGGTCACTTCTGGTGATGACAGGGTACGCTTTGTAGTTCCTGTCCTCGATCTGATGAGTCCACTGGGTCTGCTCGAGCAGACGCACGAGCCGGACAATGTCTTCCTCGGGTCTCACCCGAACCTCCAAACGTAGAATTTGTAGTCTGTCATTCTTCGAACGATGTCGGGCGGAAGAGGCAAATCAGCCGGTTGCGGGAAGTAGGCCGCAATTCGCATTGATGGCAATCTGCGGGTGAAGCAGCGCACAATCAGGTTGGCGCAGTGTTTCTCGGCCATCAACACGACCGCATCAGCCAATTCCTTGGTGAAGTTCAGAGCCCCATCCCCAATGATATTCGTGTAGAACCTGCTGTTTTCCCTCCAATCGCCCCTGATGACAGTCGGAGCGTCATACCAGGGATCGATGTCCAGTTGCGCGTCCGACAAGGGAATGAGTCTGCGAGTGCAGCCCAGAAGAAGAGTCGTGCCCGGGACCAGGTAGCTCTTGAAGATGTCAACGTCCTGATTGTCAGGCGATAAAGGGCGCGGAAGGACGCTTCGCCAGTAACTCTTGTCAACAGGCTTCAACTGTTGCCGGAGCCGGTCGGACCTGTCACGCGCCGGCTCCATTTTGAACGTGCGTCATTCTTCCACACGGACGCGGTAGAACTCAAAGCCAGCGCTCGCGGAAACTGGAACCCAGACCGTCTCTCCAGTGCCTGGAACCGGCTCGCCGACGTTGCCCCACACTGGTGATCCGATGTCAGGACAGGATTGGAGTTGATAGCTCCAGTTGGCCAGCGTAGGCCAGCCGACTTCCGGGCCCGCCTTCGCGGTAAGGCGAAGGTAGGGATGCGCGTAGTCGTATGGGAAAGCCATCGCCAAGAGCTTGGCGCCTCCGAAGTCAGCGCTGGAATGCGTCGTGCCAACAACGGACAGCCCGCTTTCGGCGATGGCGCCGCGATCCAAACGCCTGGCATCATAAGCGCTGAAATACCAACGGCCAGTCTGGCGGTCCAACGCGGGCGAGTTTACCGCGGCTGAGGTGAACCAGAAGCCAGGATCGGCCGCGCAGGTGCTCCGGTCCAAGTAGTTAACCGTGGTGTTGTAACTGCCGCCACCCGCGTAGAAGACATCGAACCCGATCAGACTGCCATCGTCATCGAAAGCGATGCTGTCCATGTCGTACGTTCCCGAGCAGACGACGGTAGCCACAGCATTACTGGGATTGAGCGTGACCAGGTCCGTGCTGGCTGAACCACCCGCGAAGCTGACCGAGCCGTAGAGCTGCCGCTCCATTGCGTTGTAATAGAGTCCTTCCAGAAAGACGGCTTTCCTATTGGTGGCGTCGGCGATTTGGCCAATGATGGTAGCCTCCAGCTTCGCCGGATCGATCTTCGCCAGGCTCGGGTAGTACCCGCTGGCCGGATCAATTGTGGCGAAAAGGTTCCCGTCGGGCGAAGGCGCGAGCGTGCGAATGTAACTGCCCGACGGGATGCCTGACACCGGGCCGAGGTCGGTGGCCATGCCGTTGTTCTGGTCGAGCGCGACGAGGTGATCGCCAATGCCGCCGTAAAGGACGTGTTCGTCCGCCGCCGGCGCCAGCGCATTGTGATAGAAACTGTACCAGTCGGACGTGCCCGATTCGGTCAGAGCGCCATCGCCAAACAAGACGCGGGGCGCATCGCCCAGCAGGCTGACGTCAGTCCATGTCGTCCCGGTGAGCACCTGCTGGCCATCGTAAAAGACCTTGATTTCGCTCCCGGCGGCCAGACCGCTGACCTCGATCCGGTACGTGTGGGGCGCAAGCGTGGTGTCCACATTGGCGGACGGCCCGCGACCTGCGCCAGCCGAGAAGAGGAAAACCTCTCCCGCATCGATGTTGAGCGCGCTGCCGACGCCGGGCAGTAGGGTGAACGCGATTATGGCGGGCGCCCGCTCTGGGTCAGCTTGGCTGCTGCGGATCAGGCGCATCCGCGCCTCGATCACCAGCCGGGTGGGCATGGCGAGGGGGCGCTCAGGGCCACCGCCAAACTGGATGTAGTACTGGTTGATCTGATACTCCTCGGTTTCGAGGCGGAGTGCGCCGTCTATTAAGTGCGGTGCCGGCGGTGCATCAGAGTAGCAGTCCCAGGGATTGCTTATCTGGTCGGGCGTTTTGCCCGACGACGCCTCCCAAAGCGATTCGCGGGCGTGACCAAGACTCAGGCTGGCCGCCAGAGCCATCAGGACGACGACAGGTGTTCTCATAGGATTACTTGGTTTGATTCTGACCGTGCGATCAGGGCTGGAGTGTATTGTGCGTGAGTGACTGGCGGATCAATTCTCTTTTGGAGACTCGCGGAAGAGCGGAATTGCTATCTAATCTTCGTCACGCGAGGGAACATGCAGGATAGTGATTCTACTTGCCGGGGATTGCTCATGGACACTCCCCAAAAACCGAGGTTTGCGTTCCGATCCACACCACGTGGGGACGCTATGCTCGCGCAAACGCCCTGTCAACCACAGACCCGGCTCCGTTCCGGCGGCTTGTGTGCGATGGAGAATCAAGTTACCATCTGAAGGAACTGATGAGCTTTTACGCCCTTACCTCAAGCGCGCACGGTACGCGAAACGGCGCGGTGACTCGCCGTGCGTCATCGGGCGTCTCGGGGAGGCCTGCAAATCCTTGAAGTCCCGATCCAATTCCGCTGCTGACACGCGCGCCAGGGCGTCAGCCACCCCGTCATGACGCGCTCCGCCGCGCGCGGCCCTGCATCAAACCTCTCAATCCTCTTCCAGTTCCCCGTTCGGCGTGGAACATGGCTCTGCGGGTTCCAGCTTCCCCGGCTTCAACCTGCCGACGCCACTTCTCGATTTGACCGGAGTTCCGACCGACGAATTGAAACCAACTCTCGAACAACTTGTCGCCCTTTGGAGGAAACCGAGTTGCCCGGTTGGCGAGATTCTTGGCTGTATCACGAAGCTTGCCAAGTCTTCGAAGCCCCGCCAGTTCACGCCCAACCAGTGCAAGCAGTTTGCGCGCTCGGTTGGGGACTTGGCGGAGGAACTTCAGCCTCTTTTCGCTCAAGCGCCGACGGAACTCGCGAACTTCACTGGCCTGCTGCAGGTGGTCACTCGAGCGAAGCTCACGTTGCCGCAGTTCAGTCAGGATGTGACGGACGCCCTGCTTCGTGCCGCTGCGACAGGCGAACGCGAATCGTTCCTGCTGATTCAAGAGGCTCTGTTTGGCGTTTTCGACTGGAAGAAGCGTGCCGTCGAATTCGGCACGACCGGTTTCTGGGCGGAGAAAGCAAAGCAGGACAAGAACGCCAATCAGCCGCTTTACCTTGATCTAGCTGCCCCGAATCATCAACAGAAGCCAATTGCCCACCCGCAGACCAGCGAGGCGATAAACACCGCTCTTCTGCGAGCCGCCGGTGCGACGGTGCCCGCAGATCAAATCCAGGCGGGCGGGATTGATGCGTTCACGGGCAGGCCCAGCGAACTGCAGGACAAGTTCCCCGCTCCCAAGATTGCCGAGCTTGGCAACTTGAAACTCTTTTCGGTGAACACAAACGAAATTCCGGCTTTGCTCCGCTACGGGCTGGAAGGGTCGGAGCAATTCCCCGCGTCCGCCGAATTTACTCAGCGCATGAACGACGCCTTGCTCTACCTCGCCGATGAGAAGAAGAAAGGCGTCACTTGTCAGCCGATTCCCAGTCCCACGCGCGGCAGCAAGAAGGAAAACAAAACCAAACGCGACCTGCTCATTGCTTATCTGGAGGAAGCGCCCGACTTGAGCGAAGCGCTGGCCGACTTGTTTGGCGGCGAGGCCCAAAGCTTCAGCGACGCGGACTTCGCGGCGCGGACGCGGCCCGTTCTGGAAGCTTTGGAAGGCAAGCTGAAGACGAACCCAAGCCTGAAAGTGCGCCTGCTGGTGTTGTGCTCTCTGGACAAAGGCCGCAAGCAAATCAGCCTGCATCGCCAGTTCCGCGTGCAGGACGTTGTGCGGGCGGCCCGAGCTTGGAAAGCTGGCGCGGTCAACACGCCACCTGTTTCCATCTGGTTCTATGACAAGCAGGCCAAGACGACGGTCTGGAAGACCCATTTCGTTCCCCATCCGCTCGACGTATCGTCGGTGGTCAACCGCGTCTGGAGTTCCGATCCAAAGGGCGGTTTCAGTTCGTCCTTCCAGCGGGCAGTCACAGCTTCGGACGCCTACGACGTGTTCTTCGCTGACGGGCCTTTGTCGGAGACCAAGACGCGCCTGTGCTTGTCGCTTCTGTTGCATCGCATGGCTTCCGTTCTCTCGCGCCTCGGTGCCGTCAAGCACTGCGGAGACTGGCGAGTGTGGACTTCATTGAGCGACCCCGTTCGCTGGCAATGTGCGAAGTCGCTGTCGCTCCTCGGTATTTTCCTCCATCAACTTGGTCACTCGAAAGACAGCTTTATGAAAGACTCCATCACCCAAATCGGGCGGCTGCTGGCTCTTGCCGACAGCCTGCATCAACACTACTGCAAACACGTTCGCAACAGTGAAACACCGACACAACTCATCGGCAACGCGCTCTTCAGCACGGCGCTGGAACAGCCGGTCTTTGCGCTGGCCCGGCTGGCCGAGCGGCTTGCGCCTTACCAAGCATGGGCGCGCACGTTCCAAAGCAACAATCCGGAAAGCGGCGTTGGGCTTGTGAAATACTTCCTCGGCGAAATCGCCGATTGCACCGCCGCCATTCAACTGGGCGAACTGCCGGCGCGAATGGGCGATGCCGACAAGGCCAAGCTCCTGTTGGGGTATCTGGCTGACCACTCCAAGAAAGAACCTGAAACCAAGTAACCGACAAACATCGATTGAACATGAACACAAGAGCAACCAACAACGTCCCCCGCATCACTGGCCTTCTCATCCTGGAGGTGCGCAAATCCAATCCCAACGGCGACCCTGAGCGCGAAAGCTCTCCGCGCCAGCGCCCGGATGCCAAAGGCGAAATCTCGCCGGTGTCGGTGAAGCGCAAGCTCCGCGATCTCGTCCTCGAAAAGGAGGGCGTGGTGTGGCAGCAAGTTAGAACGAAGCTGGACATCAAAGGCGACCAGCGATTCCAAATCTTGGAGGACCGAAACATATAGCGCTCCGCTCGAGGAATCTCGAATTTCAAATCTGAAATCTGAGATTCTCCGCCCGGCGAGCCGGGAGTTGTTCCGAGCATGAGACCTCCAACCGGATTTGAAATCGCCGCGGTTCTCGATCATGTTGTGATCCAAGGAGGAGAATCACATGACTTACGAACGTTTTGAGGACCTGCCCGTCTGGCAGAAAGCCGCTGAACTGTACGAACTGATCGAAGGCCTGCTGGAGACCGAGCCCTTCCGGGCCACACGCGGCTTCCGCGATCAGCTCGACCGGGCGGCATTGTCCGTTTCCAACAACATTGCCGAGGGATTCGAGCGCGGGACGACGAATGAACTGCTCGCGTTTCTCTACATTGCCCGCGGGTCGGCGGGAGAAGTGCGCTCCATGCTCACTCTGAAGCTGCGTCGGGCGGGCAAGGCCGATTGGCCTGATGATTTGAAATCTCAAATCTCAGATTTGAAATCCGTGGCTGAGAACTGTTCTCGCCAGCTCCGTGGCTGGGCCGATTCGCTGCAGAACTCGGAGATCAAGGGTCAAAGGTATCTGACTGATCGGTCGCGTGCCGAGGACGAGCGCCAGAAACGGGTGGCGGCCTTCGAGAAAGAGCTGCTGCGCCGGCTCCCTGCCTGGCATTCGAAGCGGAAAGAGGCCGAGGAAGACGGGCTGATCTGAGATTTCAAATCTGAAATCTCAGATTGACGAGGTCCGGGTCCGGTTCCGGTTAGTGGCGAGGCCGGCGGCGAGTTCGCAGGTTGTCGATTGAGCGCGCGATTGCCGCGTTGATCGCCGCGGCGTCGGCGTCGCCAAGGCGCTCGCGGAGCCGGTTTTCGGCCGCGCGTCGCGCCTGTTCGGCATGCGCACCGTCCATTTCATCCGCCTTGATCGCCATGTCGGTCAGAACCGAAACGCGGTCGCCGGTGATTTCCGCGAATCCGGGCCCGACCGCCAGGAAAGTGTCTTGGCCGCGGCGGCGGACGGCTATCTCGCCGGGGACGATCTCCGTCATTAGCGGTGTGTGCATTGGGTAGATGCCCAGTTCGCCTTGAACGGCCGGGAGGGTGACCATCTCGGCTTCCTCCGAGCAAATGCGCCCTTCTGGCGTGACGATTTCGAGTCTCAGCGTGTTGGGCATGGCAATGCCGAAGCGCTCACGTCTCGCGGATGTCCTCGATCCCGCCTTTCATGTAGAAGCTGGCTTCGGGCACGTCGTCGTGTTTCCCATCGAGGATTTCCTTGAATCCCCTGACGGTGTCCGCCACGGAAACCTGTTTCCCCGGACGGCCCGTGAAGACCTCGGCGACTGAGAAAGGCTGGCTGAGGAAGCGCTGGATTTTGCGGGCTCGAAGAACAGTCAGCTTGTCGTCGGGCGAGAGTTCATCCATGCCGAGAATGGCGATAATGTCCTGCAGGTCCTTATAGCGCTGGAGGACCTTTTGGACGCCGCGTGCCACCTCGTAATGCTCCTGGCCGACGATCTCAGGCGTCAGGGCGCGCGAGGTCGAGGCCAATGGATCAACAGCGGGATAGATACCAAGTTCCGAAATGGCGCGGTCCAGGACGATCGTGGCGTCGAGATGTGCGAACGTCGTTGCCGGGGCCGGGTCGGTCAGGTCGTCCGCCGGGACATAGACTGCCTGGAACGAAGTGATTGAGCCTTTGTTAGTGGAAGTGATGCGCTCCTGGAGTTCGCCCATTTCGGCGGCGAGCGTTGGTTGATAACCAACGGCGCTCGGAGTGCGGCCAAGGAGAGCGGACACTTCGGAGCCGGCTTGCGAGAATCGGAAGATGTTGTCGATGAACAGGAGGACGTCCTGGTTGCGTTCATCGCGGAAATACTCGGTTATGGCGAGGCCGGCCAGGCCGACTCTGAGACGCGCGCCTGGCGGCTCGTTCATTTGGCCATAAACCAGCGCGATCTTTGACTGGCCTATGTTCTTCTGGTTGATCACACCCGCCTCGGACATCTCGTTGTAGAGGTCGTTTCCCTCGCGCGTGCGCTCGCCCACGCCAGCGAAGACCGACACGCCGCCATGGAGTTTGGCAATGTTGTTGATCAACTCCATGATGACGACCGTCTTCCCAACGCCGGCTCCTCCAAAGGCTCCGACCTTCCCGCCCTTGAGGAACGGGCAGATCAGGTCGATGACTTTGATGCCTGTGGCGAGCACCTGTGGAGACGTGGATTGTTCGAGCAGGGAAGGCGGGAGGCGGTGGATTGGATTGAAACGCTCAGCGCTCACTGGACCGAGTTCGTCGACCGGGTTGCCGGTCACGTCGATCACGCGGCCCATGACGCCCTCGCCAACGGGGACGCAGATCGGTTTGCCGGTGTCGACCACCTCGTAACCGCGTTTGAGCCCTTCCGTGGTGGACATTGCCACGGTACGGACCCAGTTGTCGCCGAGGTGCTGTTCCACTTCCAGTGAAAGCCGGGTCGGGCCGCGTCCGGGCATCGTGTAATCGACCGTCAGAGCGTTGTGAATGGCAGGCAATTGGTCCGCGAACTCGACATCCACAACGGGACCGATCACCTGAACGATCTTACCTTTGTTCATGAGGGAATCTGTGTCTGGGCTCACGCGACAACCACGGAATGTCGGAGTGCGTCTCGCGGTTCTATTCGAATTCCATCAGGTAGCTTATCACGTTGCCGGTGAAATGCGTGTTGAGCTTGAAATTCGTCTTGTTGAATACAGCCTGCATCGGCCTGTTGTCCCGCAGAACTTCGGCGGTGAACCCGCGAATACCGTTGCGGCGGGCGATGCGGCCCAGGTAACGGAGCAAATAAGTACCAATGCCACGATTTTGCCAGCGGTCGTGCACAACAAACGCTACTTCAGCGAGGTTCGTCTTGGGATCGAGATAGAAACTGCCAACGGCGATAATGTCCTCGCCATGCGCCTCTGGGAGGGTGGCAACGATCGTGACGTCGTTGCGATGGTCAATGTAGACGAACTCCTGAATCTCCGTGCGCCGGACCCATTTCCTGAAGCTCATGAAACGGTAGTACATCGTCTGCTGCGACAACGCATAGAACAGATCGCGCATCCGCGGTTCATCGGTCGGATGGATTGGGCGGAAATTGATCTGTGTGCCGTCGTCGAGCACGTAGGTGCCGCGCTGTTCCTTTGGCCCCACCATTATCTTGCCTTCGACCTCGGCCATGGAACCTGAGAGATACTTGTGCTCGATCGCCTCGCGCAGCAATTGCGCGCGAAACTTCGGATGAGCAATGCAGATCAGAGCCAGCGCGCGTTCCTGGATGCTTTTGCCGTGCAGATAGGCAACCCCGTATTCAGTCACCACGTAGTTGACACCAGCCCTCGTCGTCACCACGCCCGCGCCCGGGCTTAGCCGCGTCACGATGCGCGATACAGTCTCATCTTTGGCTGTCGAAGGGAGAGCAATGATCGCCTTGCCGCGATGGGCTTTTGCGGCACCGCGGCCGAAGTCCACCTGCCCACCCACACCCGAAAAGAACCGAGTGCCGATCGAATCCGCGCAGACCTGGCCGGTGAGATCGACCTCGAGTGCCACGTTGATGGCAACCATCTTATGTTGCCTGCTGATGACATACGGGTCGTTCACATATTCGGTGGGGTGGAACGCCATCATCGGGTTGTCGTCGATGAAATCGTAGAGGCGTTGCGTGCCGAGGCAAAAGCTCGCGACGATTTGATTCCGGTCAACCGACTTGCGCGACCCTGTCACCGCTCCAGATTCAACCACGTCAATGATCCCGTCCGAGATCATCTCCGTGTGGATACCGAGGTCCTTCTTGTCCTTGAGAAAGCCAAGGAGCGCCTGCGGTATGCGGCCGATGCCGACTTCGAGGGTTGAGCCGTCGTCGATCAGCGCCGCGAGGTGTTCAGCGATCTGCCGCGTCTCCTCAGTGACTTCAAGCAGCGGTATTTCGAGGATCGGGTCGTCCACGGGCACTAGCACGTCGAGATCGTAGACATGCAGATTCGAATTGCCGTGCGTCCGTGGCATCCGGGGATTAACCTGAGCTATCACAAGCGAGGCGTTTTCCGCGGCGCATTTGACGACGTCGACCGATACGCCAAGGCTGCAAAGACCGCGCTCGTCCGGTGGCGTGACCTGGATCAGGGCGGCATCCAGAGGAAGCTGGCCGGAGTCAAAAAGACGCGGTATGTCGGAGAGGTGAATTGGCGTGTAGTCGCCGAGGCCTTCCTGGATGATGCCGCGCACGTTTTCAGCGATGAAGAAGCTGTTGACGCGGAAATACTGCGTCATCTCCTTGTGCGCGTATGGCGCGTCGCCATACGTGAGGAGGTGGACGATCTCAGTGTCCGGCAGTTCCGCTGCGCGCTTGGTCAGCGCGCTGACAAGTCGCAGCGGTTCAGCGCAGCCAGTCCCGATGAATATGCGCTGTCCCGGTCGGAGGCGCGCCAAAGCCTCCTCGGGAGTCGCGATCATCGAGCGGTGTTTATCCTGCCATTGCGGGTCGTAGCTAGTTTTGGAGTTGCTCATTGTTATTGAGACACAGGGCTGAGCGTCATGCGCGCGTCAGCCACATAAGCCTCGGTGCCGACTTCGCCGACGATGAATGGATTAATGTCCAGCTCTTTGATCTCGGGATAATCGGTGGCCAACTGGCTGATCCGCTGGAGCGCGTCCGCGAGCGCGTGCAAATCCACGGGGGCCTGGCCCCGGGCGCCTTTCAGCAAGGCATACGATCGGGTGCCCATCAGCATTTGCATCGCCTCATCCGAAGTGATCGGCGCCAGATGGAAGGTCACGTCTTTCATGACTTCGACGAAGATACCGCCGAGACCAAACATCAGCATCGGACCGAACTGCGCATCGCGAGTCATTCCCAGAATGACCTCACGACCGCGGTAGCCCATTTTCTCGACATAGGCGCCGCGGATGAAAGCCTTCGGGGCGCGTCGCTGCACCCGAAGCATCGTCAGATCATAGGCGTCACGCACCTGTTCGGCGTTGGCCAGGTTTATTCGAACACCACCAAAGTCGGACTTGTGGATGATGTCAGGCGACGAGATTTTCAAGACGACGGGAAAACCGATGCGATTGGCGACGTCCACGGCTTCGTCCGCATTCAGCGCGAGGGTGCCCGGTAGGATTCGGAAATCGTAAGCGCGGAGAATCTCCTTTGCTTCGACCTCGCCGATCTGCTTGGAGCCGCTTCGGATATGCCACTGAATGACGCGGTCGACTCTGCGGCGGTTGACCGGGAAACGGTTGACTAGGCGAGTTGGGCGGCGCCGCCAGGCTGCGTAGTCACACATCGCGCGCAGAGCCGCCACTGCCCGGTCCGGCGCCGGATAGTTGGGGATTCCCAGCTCCATCAACCTCGCCTTGGCGGCGGCAACCTCATCGCCTCCCATGAACGCGGTGAGAACAGGCTTCTTGCCTTTATGAGCAGCAGCAAGCCGCTCGGCTAGCTCGAGCGGCCGCGTCATGTTTTGGGGCGTGGCCACCACAATCACGGCATCGACAGCCTCGTCCGCCTGGACGATCTCGAAGGCCTTGATGTAGCGATCTGGCTCCGCGTCGCCAATGACGTC
>JAXDCU010000248.1:0-4508 GCA_034677645.1 Verrucomicrobiia bacterium | reverse complement strand
GACGTGGACGACGATCGCGAATCGCCCAGCTATGTCTTGCTCGACCTTTTGCGAAACGGCGGCGCCGAGGTTTCGTACTACGACCCTCATGTGCCTGTGATTCGGCCAAGCCGCGAGCATTCGCAATGGGCAGGCACCCGATCGGTGCCGTGGGATCGCGCAACGATCAAAGCTTTCGACGCGGTATTGATTGCCACCCACCACAAAGCTGTTAATTACCGTGAGCTGGCGGAGTGGGCGCCTTGCATTGTTGACACCCGCAACGCCATGGCCGGCATCCCAACTGCCAACGGGCAAGTGTCGAAGGCGTAGGTGGCGGAGGACGGACGACGGAAGACAGAGGACGGAGGACAGGGGAAATGGGAAGGTTCTGTATGGCTGGTGAGTGTTGCTTCACTGCCTCGGTTTGGGGCCCATGAAAACGCCTGAAGAGAGTCCCTCAACCGACAGCGATGGCCAACATGCTGAAACTTTCAAGCGTCCACGCATTCTATCGTTCAGGGATTTGAGGGTGTATGAGGTGGCGTTCGCGCTCCAGCAGGAGATATTCAATCTGACCAGGACTTTTCCGTGCGAGGAAAGGTATTCACTGACCGACCAGATTCGGCGATCCTCGCGGTCGGTCGGAGCGAGTATTGCTGAGGCTTGGCAGAAGCGCCGTTATACAGCCCACTTTGTGAGCAAGCTTTCGGATGCCGACGGTGAACAGGCTGAAACACAGCATTGGCTCGCCACGGCGCTGGCTTGTGGCTACCTCAATCAGACCCAGCATGATGATCTACTCCCGAACTGCCTCGAAATAGGTCGCATGCTCGGAGCAATGATGGCCGCTCCGGAGAAGTTTTGTCACTAGGCAACTCGATCCTGACCTGACTCGCTGTCATCTGTCCTCCGTCCTCTGTCCTCCGCGGTCAGCCTATCAGCCACCAATTGCTGAATCTCCATGGAAATCCTCGTCACAGGCGCCGCTGGGTTTATCGGGTTCCACCTCGCCCGGCGCCTTCTCGACAGAGGCGACACGGTCGTGGGGCTGGACAATCTGAACGATTACTACGACGTCACACTCAAACAGGCGCGCCTCGCCCAGCTCGACGGACATCCGCGCTTTCGGTTCGCCAAACTCGATTTGGCCGATCGGGCGGGAATGGAACGGCTGTTCGCGGACGAGCACCCGCGGCGAGTGGCCCACATGGCAGCTCAGGCTGGCGTCAGGTATTCACTAACCAATCCGCGCGCCTACGTCGACAGCAACCTGGTCGGCTTCACCAACGTGCTTGAGGGCTGTCGTCATCACAGGGTCGAACACCTGGTGTACGCATCGTCCAGCTCAGTGTACGGCGCCAATACAAAGCTCCCGTTCTCAGTCCACGACAATGTGGACCATCCGGTCAGCCTCTACGCGGCAACCAAAAAAGCGAACGAGTTGATGGCTCACACATACAGTCATTTGTATGGTCTGCCCACCACAGGGCTCCGGTTTTTTACCGTGTACGGCCCCTGGGGTCGGCCTGACATGGCGCTTTTCCTGTTCACACGCGCCATACTCGAAGGCCAGCCAATCGACGTCTACAACCACGGCCAGATGCGCCGCGACTTTACTTACATCGACGACATCATCGAAGGAGTCGTGCGTGTCATCGACCGGCTCCCTGCGCCGAATCCAGCCTGGGACGGAAATGCGCCCGATCCGGGCACGAGCCGCGCCCCGTACCGGCTGTACAACATCGGCAACCACAATTCCGTCGAGCTGCTGCACTTGATCGAGGTTCTCGAAAATGCCCTGGGCCGCCGTGCCGAGCGCCGTCTTTTGCCGATGCAACCTGGAGACGTGCCAGCGACCTTTGCCGATGTGGACGATCTTGTTCGCGATGTCGGATTCCAGCCCAACACGCCCATTGAAGTGGGCGTCGAGCGGTTCGTGAAGTGGTACCGTGAGTTTTACAGACTAAACTGAGGAGTGATTGGTGAAGGGTGAAAGGAGCAAGGAGCAGGGAGCGGGGAGCAGCGCAATAGTGATTTGTGAATGGTGAAAAGTGAGGGGTAGGAAGTTATCGGTTACCGGTTATTAATTGTCAGGGAGCGGAATAAGCTTGGAGCGGGGAGAGGGGACAGCGGCCTTATCGGTTATCACGTAACAACTGCTGTCTGCTTGCTGCCGAAACTCAGGCCTCCGAAACTCAGAAACTCCGCCCCCCAGGCAACCAATCACCGATAACCGATAACCCTTCACCCCTCACCAATCACAAACCACCGCGTTCCCTCTCCCCGCTTCATGTCTGCCTCCGCCCCACTCGAGGTCTCCGTCGTGATGCCGTGCCTCAACGAGGCTGATACAATCGTGTGTTGCATCGGCAAGGCAAGGGAGGGGCTCGATGCGGCGGGCGTCATCGGCGAAATCATCGTGGCTGACAACGGCAGCACGGACGGCTCGCCGGACCTGGCGCGATCTGCTGGCGCGCGCGTTGTGCCCGTGGTCGACCGGGGCTACGGACACGCGTTGAGGGGCGGTATCGCGGCAGCTCAAGGCCAGTTCATAGTCATGGGCGATGCGGACGATAGCTATGATTTTCGAGAGATACCCAGGTTCCTCGCTGAACTGCGTCGGGGCTGCGACTTCGTCCAGGGCTGTCGGTTGCCGTCCGGCGGCGGCCGCATTCTCCCGGATGCAATGCCGTTCTTACACCGGTGGTTGGGCAATCCGCTGTTCTCGCTGATGGCGCGTTGGTGGTTCCACGCGAGGGTCCGCGACGTTTACTGCGGTTTTCGCGCCTTTCCCAAGGCATTCTATGAGAACCTCGATCAGCGCTGCGCTGGCATGGAGTTCGCCATCGAAATGGTCATCCGCGCAGTCCTGCTCGGGGCCAGAACGGCCAATGTGCCGATCACACTGTACCCTGACGGACGCGAGTCACACGCGCGCCACCTGAAGACGTTCCGGGACGGCTGGCGCACGTTGCGTCTGCTCCTGGTTTACAGTCCGCGCTATCTGTTCCTTGCGCCCGGCCTGCTGCTAATGCTGCTCGGCCTAGTCGGATACGCGCTCGCTCTGCCCGGAGCGCGAGTTGGGCGGGCGACGCTCGACGCTCACACGCTCCTTTTCGCAAGCGTCTTCATACTGTGCGGCTATCAGGCCATAGTGTTCGCCCTGCTCACGAAGACCTTCGCCATCAGCGCCGGGCTCCTGCCAGTGGACGCTGCTCTGACACGGTTCCACGAGATAGTCACGCTCGAACGCGGTCTCCTGTTGTCGGGCGCAGCTTTGCTCGCGGGTCTGATTCTGCTGGCCAGCGCGGTGAACGAATGGCGTCTGGCCGATTTCGGGCGTCTCGACTATGCGCACACAATGCGGCGTGTCATCCCTGGAGCAACACTCACAGCAGTGGCCATCCAGACAGTGTTCAGCAGCTTCCTGCTAAGCATCCTATCCATGAACCGGGTAGGGACCGATTCCACTCGGTCCCCTATTTCACCCGACAAACGGGGACGCGGTTGAACGCGTCCCTACCCCCTGTAAGTGATACCGCATGGTAGGGACCGATTCCACTCGGTCCCTGATTTCGCCCGACAAACGGGGACGCGGTTGAACGCGTCCCTACCGGCTCCAGCCGAGCCGCTCACAGCCTGTGCTGTATATCCCGGCCCGGCTCCGCAGGAGCGTCGCCCTACCGGACGGTTCAACGCCCCAAAGCGACGGGATAGACCGCGAAGAACCTGGAGTTGTCATACTGATGATCCCTGGCCCGACGTCATCAGACGCTGATTTGTCATGCCTAGCCCGCCGGCTGTTTTGGTGGAAGTCCCCCGCCGAGGCTCTCGCGTACCCGGCCCGTTTTCTTGCTCAGGTGATGGCTTTGGGCACGTGGGAGGACATCTTTGTCGCGCGGCGGTACTGGAGCAACGAGGACTTCCGCCAGGTGTTGCGCAACCCTCCTCCGGGCGTCTTTGACGCGCGGAGCTGGAGCTACTGGCATTGCGTGTTGAATGTCCAACCCGTACCGCCCATACCGGCCCGCCGGTTCTCGTGAGCCTGTTTCAGCCGCGCCTCGACGCACTGCCGGCAAGCCAGCGACGGTTCTGGCCCAGCTTGGTCGCCGTGCCTGGTCATTTTGTGTTGTACGGCGGCACAGCGGTGGCCTTGCGTCTTGGGCACCGGCAGTCAGCAGACTTTGATTTCTTCTCCGCGCAACCGTTTGGGCCCGAAGCGCTGCACAACAGCCTGGCGTTTGCCCGAAATGCAGAAGTCCTCCAAAAAAGCGAGAACACGCTTTCCCTGCGCTGCGCGGAGCCAGACAGAGTCTTAGTGTCGTTCTTTGGCGGACTGCGGCTGGCGCAAGTCGCACCACCCGATTGCTGTCCCGATACTGGCGTCTGGGTGGCGAGCTTGCGCGACTCGATGGCAGCCAAGTTGAACACTGTTTTCCAGCGCGCCGAAGCGAAGGACTACCTCGATATCGATGCGATGTTGGAAGCGGGCCTTGATCTTGTTGACGGTCTTGCGTGTGCGCGGG
>JAXDCU010000247.1:0-14118 GCA_034677645.1 Verrucomicrobiia bacterium | reverse complement strand
GGCCCGCTGGGCGCTAGGCGCGCGCCGTGGAAGCTGATCTCCCCAACGCCTCGGGCACCACCCACACGTACCCGCCGGCGTGGCGTTTGATGTGGCCGGTGGTGACGTTCTGGATAATATAGCCGGTCGGGATCGTGCCGCTGGTCGGGTCTGACGTGACGGGCGCAGGTCGAATCTGCATCCAGATCCCCGGCGTGCCCCCTGCCGTACAAACCCATTCACCAAGCAGCGCATCGCGCCAGAACTCGGACAGAACCCTCGCTGGCCTACGGAGCAACGGGCACGTTGACTCTGGGACATTGACTTTGAGCGTGCAATGGACGGCCCTCCCCCGCACAGTCCGGGACGGTGACAGGGAACACTAGGGGAAAACGTGGCGCCGCGCGCTAACCTCACTCCGCGCTGAAGAAGTGATAAGAATTTGCTTCGACGCGTGAGCGGGTCAGAAGTGGATTCGAGGCTCGGTCAAGGTTGTGGAGCCGAGCCGCGATGAGATCGTGAAATCAGGCCGGATGTATCTCGCCATGCAGAAGGCGCTCGCAAACTCTGGAGCGCAGGCGATTACGATTGACTGTCTTGGCCTGTTCTACAGGAAGCTCCTCCCGGCTTACCCCTGCCTGGGTCACTGCCGACTCAACGACATTGGCCTGGTGGGCGCCTGCGAGGCTGATGTGGAATATACAGTGACGATGCTTGCCTTTGCCTATGCTTTTGGCTTGCCGGGTTTCATCAGCGACCCGGTTATTGATACCTCAACCAATACTGTCATCCACGCCCACTGCGTCTCGCCAACACGCCTCGACGGCCCAAACAAGCCACCCGCACCTTACGTTATTCGAAGCCACATGGAAGATAACAAGGGCGCCTCACTCCAGGTCAAGATGCGTGTCGGGCAACCCATCACCTGCGCCAAACTCTATGGTCTTGAAACCATCCTGGTGTCCACGGCGAAGATTGTCGACAATCCCGACAGCGATCGCGGCTGTCACACAAAGATCACCACTAAGGTGCCCGATGCCCGCAGACTACTGGAAGGGTATTCCGGCGGCCTCCATCGCGTGATCTTCTACGGCGACCTTCTCGCTGGAGTGAAGAACCTAGCCGTCCTCCAGGGCTGGAAAGTGGTTGAGGAAGCCTGAAATAGGTTCGAAGTCTTCCCCGTTTCCCCGTCTTCCAACTTGACACACTGTCCCCAGTCCTGCACCGTTGCGAAAAAGGATTGCTGTGAGAAGCAATACTCTTGAATCGCCAAGGCGTCAAAGCAGCGATTATCTCCCAGTCACGGTTCTCTCTCCGTAAGGTGCGTTAATGGGCAGAGCGATAAGAAAGCTGTCGTTCGTGTTAGTGATCGCATCAGCCTTCATGGCGCAATCGGCTCACGCGGCTTTGATCATCTACACCACCCGATCGGCCTGGGAGTCAGCCGCAGGCGGCCCGCCAGTCATTTTTGATAACTTCAACGACATTACGGTCGACCTCGACCTGGACACCCCAGGCGTCACGCGCGGCTCGGTTACGTACTCGACACCCAGCGGTGGAGGGTCGATTCTAGACGGCGGTCCCCCTTTCAATTCCAACGTTATAGTGGATGGCACCGCACACCTTTGGGCGCAGCTCGCCGTTGCCCAACCTTCCTACACACTCACGTTCAGCTTCAGCACGCCTGTCACCTCATGGGGTGCCGATGTCAATCCGGCTCCGGCGACCCCAGGTAGGTCAGTCTCGGTAGCCACAAACGGAGGAGATTCTGGCAGCTTCATCTTGCCTAGCGATGACAATACTGAGTTTCGGGGTTTTAGAACAACCGACCCGTTCACATCCGTGACGTTCTCCGCAGCAACCGACCCGGCCGGCCACGGCATTGACAACGTGGGGGCTCACCCTGTCCCGGAGCCAAGATCATTCGCCATCGCGGGTCTGTGGGCCCTGGTTGGAGGCTTGGTGTTGCATTGGCGAAATGCATCGGCGAAAAAGCGTGGCAACTAACACCCCTGCCACGCCGCAGGTCCGACCCTGATCGTCCGCGTCTTCCGCCGCGGGATCTACTGCGCTTTCTATCTGGCGGCCTTTGCAGGCCTTGAAGTCGGATGGTCCGCCTAGCTGGGCGAGCGCGTCAGGCAGTCTTGAGCGATTTACCGCCAGAGGCCTTGACCTTGGCCCATCTCGCTCTGGCGATCATCGAAAGGCGTTTCTTTCCCGCGGCGCTGATCTTCTTAGTCGGATTGGGGGCGGGTGCGGCTTTCGCTTTCTTTCGCTTGGCCCACCGGGCTTTTCGCGCGGCGGCCATTTTGGCTCGCACGGCGGCGGACATGGTGCGTTTCTTTGAGACTCCGCCAGTTGCGCGCGCCGCTGGGGCGGGCGCGGCTCCGAGCACCGACCTGAGTTCATCTTGCAGTGCCTCGATCCGCTCCTTGGTGGCAGTGATAGGAATTTGCTTTGACGCGTGAGCGAGTCAAGTGATAGGAATTTGCTTCGACGCGTGAGCGGGTCAGCGAGCATCCAGGCTGACGCGAGTGTCAGCGTTTGTTTTGGCGGTGCCGGTTGTTCCTGCCCCGGTCTTCCGATAGCAGACCGTCCGCACAGCGTGAGTGTATGAAATCGACCAGCGGGCCCGGCTTGGCATTCGTCTGCTGGGCTTCGGTTCTCTACGCCGCCGGCGCATTCGGCGCTGAGGTTCGTGCGGCACAGAACGGTCCTCCCCCTCCCTCAGGCATGGTGTTGATAGCTGCGGGCTCATTTCAGATGGGTAACTGTCTGGACCCGGACGAAGGTCTGGGCTTTGAGCTGCCAGTCCACACCGTGTACCTGAGCGCCTTCTATCTGGACAGATGCCTGGTCACCAAAGCCCTGTGGGATGAGGTACATGCCTGGGCCACCACACACGGTTACCGCTTTGGCCACCGAGGGTCAGGCAAAGGGCCGGATCATCCAGTCCATTCCGTGAATTGGTACGACGCCGTGAAGTGGTGCAATGCGCGCAGCGAGAAGGAAGGGTGGGTTCCCGCATACTATACCAGTGCAGCCCAGACGAACGTGTACCGGACGGGGCAACTTGACCTCCAGAACGATTGGGTCAAGTGGAACGCCGGGTATCGGTTGCCGACCGAGGCGGAGTGGGAAAAAGCCGCGCGGGGTGCGCTGAGCGGGAAACGCTTCCCCTGGGGTGACACGATCGATCACAGCCGCGCGAACTACTGGGTCTATCGGCCAAACGGACGTCAGTACTACCCTTACGATTTGGGCGCGTCCGCAGGCGCCCACCCGGCCTTCAAGAAGGGATCCTCTCCCCATACGAGTCCGGTGGGCTACTTCGCGCCCAATGGTTTTGGACTGTACGACATGGCCGGCAACATCTGGCAATGGTGTTGGGATCGGTACGCGTGGTACCCGCGTGAGTGGGTGTCCGACCCAAGAGGCGACGCTGAGTACGCCAATAGCGTCTGGCGCATCTATCGCGGGGGCAGTTGGTCCATCCACGCCAGGCACTGCCGGTCAGCGCATCGCGGCATCGGTCTGCCGGCCAATCGCGAATCCTACGGGTTGCGCACCGCCCTCGGATCAGTTCAGCGCGCCGAGCGGGATTAGAACCACCAATGCTTATCCGGTTGTCACACCTGAGCCTTCTTCCGAACTGCTCTTTCTGAATCGTCAGCCACGCCGTCAAACTATGCCTATTGAGCAGGTGTGACAACCGGATAAGCATGGACCACCAACCAGCACGGTGCGGGTCGGTTCCGATCCTCGGCCCGCCGCTCCCGATCCACCCGGGGGACGCGAGTAGGGGAAAGTGCCGTGCCATCCAGCAAGTGATCGGACGAGCACGGTTGGCACCTGAGGCCAATCACGCGCGGGATCGCAGGATCGCGGCCACGGCGTCCGCTTGGAGGTCGCCATGTTCGCCCAGAGCGGTGTTGCGTTCTGCGAAACGGGCGTGGACCTTTTCGGCCGCTTCCTTGGCATTGATTTGGTAGTCGCCCAGGCGCGTCGGCATGCCCAGCGAGTGGAAGAAGCGCTCGGTCCGGGCAATGGCGCTCCTGGCGGTTTTCACCTTCCAGACCCGGCGTCCGTATTGTTCGAGCTTGGCTTGCTTGCGCACCAGTTCGTGTTTCCAGACGCCTGGCAGCACAATGGCCAGGGTCTCGGCATGGTCGAGGCCGTAGAAGGCGGTGAGCTCGTGGCCGATCATGTGCGTCGACCAGTCTTGGGGCACGCCGCAGCCGATGAGCGTGTTCAAGGCGAGGGTGGCGCTCCACATCAACGCACTGCGCGCGTCGTAGTTATTGGGCTCGGCCAACGTGACCGGTCCGACCTCGATCAGGGTCTGGAGGATCGACTCGGAAAAGCGGTCCTGCAAGGGCGCGGCGGCCGGATAGGTCACCACTATCCCAGTCGGGGCGAACTCCGACAATGGGCTGTTCGGCACTACATGCCGCTTTTGGCCACCCACCCGCCATGCCGCAAGGGTTTACGTCGCTCCGAAACCCGAAAAAGACGATTTCAAGAGCCCGACTGGATAACTTGGGCTAATGGGTGCTGGATGCTCGCGGGCGGCAACGCTCGAAAAACAGCACACTCCGGGCCTTTCGAACACGGGGATGACGTCAAATCCGACACCTGCGGTGACCGTGGGTTTGTGGGAATCGCACGCAGCGAGCCAAAATACATGACAAAGAGCGGTGTGCGCGTGCGCAGCAAGGCTGAGAAGATCATTGCTGACTATTTGTTCGATCACGGAATCCAGTTCATCTACGAAATGCCGTTGCGACTCGACAGATTATCTCTGCGGCCTGACTTCTGCCTGCCGGACTACGACATGATCCATGAGCATTTCGGTTTGGATGACGAGAAGTACCGGCGCGTTGCTGCAGCCAAGGTCAGTCAATACGAACGACACAGAATTCGATTCTCCTACACGACGGCGGCGGACGAGACGGACATTGAAGAAGCCCTGAGCCAGAAACTGCGAGAAGCCGGCGTGCCGATCTGATGGCTGTTTGGTCGTTACTTCTTGTGCAGACGCCCTATGAATGATGATTCGGTTGGTGCCTCCTCATTTAGATCGCAGGAGAGCACGCACTGGCAATCGGCGACGGTGCCACAACTCAAGGCCAACTCATGTTCCACGCCGTTTGAGCCCGGCCCGCTCGTAGACTTCGTCAATCACCCGCATGTTGGCAATGGCGTCTTCGGCGTCTGTCGCCATTTCCCGTCTACCCTGAACGGCCGCAACAAACGCCCGCAACTGATAGTTGAAAGTCGGTTCACCAGGCACCTTCTCGCGACGAACCTCCCGTCCCCGCCGCACCGTTAGCCGATGGTACAACTGGGGATGAAACGGACCCGTGACGCGGAGCTCCCCCTCGGTGCCATGAACAATAGCGCGCGCGCGAACGAGAATTCTCGAGAGCAAGGAACACACCACCCGCCCCGTGCGTCCGTCAGGAAACTCCAACTCTGCCCGCATGAACCGATCCACCTGTGGCGAAGTGAGGCGCGCTTGGGCCTCGATCACCTTGGGCTCAACGCCCGCCAGATAGCGCAGAAGGTTGATGGCGTAACAGCCAAGGTCCATTGTGGCGCCGCCGCCGAGCTCGTACCGGTATCGAATGTTGCCGGGCAGGATTAAAGGCACACAGAAATGCGCCTCCAGGTGGCGGACCGTCCCCAGTTCGCCGCCGTCGACGATTGATTTGAGTCTGGCAGCAAGCGGGTGATAGCGGTAATGGAAGGCCTCCGCCAGCACGACCTTGCTCTGTGCCGCTACGTCTGCCATCTGCTGGGCCTGGTTCGCATTTGCGGCCATCGGCTTCTCGCACAGCACGTGTTTGCCTGCTTTGAGCGCTCGGATTGTCCATTCAGCGTGGAGGCTGTTGGGAAGCGGAATATAGACTGCATCCAGCTCCGGATCCTGGATCAGAGCCTGGTAGCTCTCATGGACCCGCGGGAGCCCATGCCGCTTGGCGAACGCCCGGGCCCGGCCAGGGTCCCGCGCCGCCACTGCAACTACACAAGCCTCTGGCACAACGCGGGCTGGCCGAATTAAGGCTGCGGGGGCAATCCGCGCAGCGCCCAGCAGGCCCAAGCGTAGCTTTGTGTTGTCATTCATACCCGCAGTTTCGGAATCGAGAGGCGCAGTGTCGCCGCGCCGATTCTCTTGGGCCGTGCCGCAGGGCTGCAAGATAGCCGGTTGGTCGGCTTTAGCCAACCCAACATGAAGAAATCGAGGTGCGCGCCCAGAGCCCGGTGGAGCGGTCCGTCGGCCTAGACCGGACTGAATACGGCAACGGATTAGCTCATTCTGGACGCGCACGAATGTTGCACGGTCTCGTCGGACGGAGCGCGGGACCGAGCGGCCGAAGCCATTCTCAGTCCCGCGCACGTGTTACGCTGCAGCCTGGATCTTCCGAGCGCGCGACTCGGCAGTTGGCTTGGTCGCTGGCCGCGCCCTGCCTCTGGCCCATTACCACATGCGCGAACACCAGGACAAAGGCATTTTCTACCGCAAGCTCTTCGATTTCCAGACCGAGGCCCGCTCAGAGCAGGTCGAGTGCTGGCGAGACGTGGTCATGGTCATGCGCGATTTCCTTTATGCCTGGGATGCGCACGAGCAAGCCCGAGCCCGTGCCATGTTCATTCAAAATGTTGGAACAGGAACTTAAGGACATCTGCAAAAAACTGAAACCCCTCTTGGGCCGACGAGCTGATGCGCTCTGGGCTGCGTATGTGACCGCTGAGACGCCAGACTCGAAACGTGAAGCTGAGGCCCTGATCCAGATGTTCGGCTTGCGCTATCTGTCAGGAACAGTGAGCGATCAGAGTGTCCTGTTGCCGCCACCGCCGGAGCCTGCTGCTCGCGGCGAGTTCTTTCTGGGCACGATCTTCTACGTCAACAAACCGCTGTTTCCGCTCTTCCTGCGGGCAGAGAACTTCGTGAAGCACGTGGGCATTTTCTGGATTACAGGTGGTGGTAAGACCAACGTGGCCCAGATTCTGGCCCTGGGCCTTCTGGAACAAGAAGTGCCGTTCCTGGTGGTGGACTGGAAACGGTCGTACCGGGCCTTGTTCACGCTGCCGCATCCCAAGGTCCGCGACATCCGCATCTACTCGGTCGGCCGCAAGGCCGCCTCGCCCCTGCACTGGAATCCGCTCCGAGGTCCTCCAGGTGTGCATCCCAAGACGTGGATCAGCGTGGTGGCTGAGGCAGTGGAAAAGTCCCACATCTCTGGCCCGGGCGTGGCAGACATCTTCATCGAACTGCTGGACAAGAAGTTCAGCGAGTTCGGCTTCTACGACGCTGTCCCGGACAGGTATCACAACTTCTTCGACGCGGCTGAAGAACTTGAGCGGGTGCAGTACAAGGGCCGCCGGAGGCTCTGGCAGGATTCGTGTTCACGTATCCTCAAGACCTTCACGTTCGGTCCGGCTGCCGGTGCCTTTAACGCCCGCCCCCCGATCAAGCTCGAAGACCTGTTGAGAAAAGCGGTTGTGATTGAGTTGGACCAGGAAGTGCCGAAACCACTGCGCGTGTTCTTCACTGACATTGTTTTACGCTGGATACATTTGTACCGCCTGGGCCAGGGCGAGACAGACGAGCTCCGCCACGTGACGTTTTTGGAGGAGGCGCACAACTTGTTTCCCAAGAGCCTGGCGGAGCGCCAGTCCAGCAGCAGCCTGGAGAACGTGTTCCGGGAGATTCGAGGCTTTGGGGAAGGCCTGGTGACGATCACGCAGCATCCCTCACTGATCCCGATCTACATCCTGGGCAACTGCAACACGCAGATATACCTGGGCCTGCAGCACGAGGACGACGTCATGACTGCCAAGCGCGCCCTATTCCTTGAGCACCGGGACGGAGTGTTCCTGGACCGGTTGGCTGTGGGCGAGGGCATTGTGAAGATCAAAGGCAGAGTGGGCCCGTGTCTGGTCAAGTTTCCGCTGGTGCCGATCAAGAAAGGCGCGATTGCAGACGACTTCGCGCCGCCCGGAGGTGAAGGTGATGGGGAAACGGGTCTGGGTTAAGTCCGGGGCTGTTGAGGAGCTGGACCAACGGCAGGTCAGGCTCCTAGAGTTGGTGTACGAGAAAATCGTGTTCTACTACGCGAAGCTCTATCGCACACGGCCGTGTTACCAGTATCCGTTGAGCCTCTCCCGGCTGATGAAACTCTGCAATCGAGGCGGTCAGGCGATTGCGCTGGCGTTGCGTTATCTGGCCAACACAGTGCCAGAGGGTTCGAAGACTGAGCCGGTCATCTACTACGACCGCGTGGCGTCACTGAAGAACAAGTCACATCGGTCGGACCGGATCTTCCTGCGCAAGAAGAGGAGCGACCTCTGAGTGGCGCACGGTGGTTTCCGGTGTTTTTCCATCTGGTTGCATGCAGAGTCCCCACACATATTCATGTGTACTTGATCATACTCTGGACGGCTCGCGAACTGACAGAACCGACCGACAATCCATCCGAAAGACCCACCGCTGGCACCCGCGTCAGCATTGCATGAGCGTTTCGCTAAATGGTGGCCGCTGGCGGATCGTGGAGATGGAGGAGTGGGACGGGGACGTTTACGGGTCTCGTTGAACTGGGAGTGCTGTGTTGCATAAGAGCGCCGGGAATGTCATCTTGTCGGCATGAAGACGGCCAGTGCTCAACAGGTGCCCGAACAGTGGACTGAGATTCTCGGGTGGGTCGCGGCAGGCGAGGAAGTCGAGGTGACCCAACAGGAGAAGGTGGTCGCCAAAGTGGTGCCTGCGACGCGACAGGTTGTTTCACAACCGGATTTCGTAGCGCGCGCCAAGGCGATCTGGGGCGAGCAGCCGCCAGGCAAGCCCCTGAGCGTTGTGGTCGCGGAAGCGCGCGGAGGCGATCTGTGACCTACCTCGACACGGGATGTTTGGTTAGGCTGTACTACCCGGAGCCGGACAGCGCCAGAGTGGTTGCGGCGATTCAGGGCAAGCCGGTCTGGTATTCACCGTTGCACGAGCTGGAGTTCGTGAACGCGCTCCAGTTGAAGGTGTTCTTGAAAAGCGCAACGACCGCCCAAGTGACGGGAGCGCGGGCTCTTGTCGACGCGGATTTGAGATCGGGAGTGTTGGTCCCATTCGGCGGAGATTGGAAGCACATTGTCGAGGAGGCGGTGGCGCTTGCGGGGCAGTACACCGATAAGTTGGGCTGCCGGTCGCTGGACATCCTGCATTGCGCAGCGGCAAAGGTGCTGGGGGCAGCCGAGTTCATCACCACGGATGAACGGCAGAAAAGACTGGCGCTTGCGATGGGGCTGAATCTGGTGGGCATTTGAGGCTGTTGCTGAGGAGGCCGAGGTCTTCACCGAACCCCGTTTCATTGGTCGCCGTAAACCGGCAACTGCCCCCGGTTTTCCTGTCACGCCGCTGGAGTGACCACGCTTTCCGAACGTTCTGAGCGCCACGTTCTTTAGGCGAGCTCGATACGCGGGCGTTTCTTTGAGGAACGCCTGGCCGGGTGGGCCGATGAACCCCGACCTGGGCGCCCGCTCGTTTTCCCCCGAAGTCGTCGTCGAGGTCAAAGCGCTGGCCTGTGAACTGCCCACGGCGACGGGCCAGCCCTTGTCGGCGGGACAGGCACGCCGAGATGCAGGCACAGCTTCGGACACATTCGCGCTGCGGACAGGTCCTGGCTCGGCTGCGTTCGTGCTGGAAACCGGCTGGTGCTGGGCGTATACGCAGTTCATGCGAGTCGAGAGACCGTCGGACAGACAAAACCGCAGGGCTGAGGGCGCCTTGTCCGGACGTCGCCAATTTCTGGCGCAATTGACCGGTTTGGCCACGGTGACGGTGTTGGCATCAAAGCGCGCGCTGGCGGCTGGTGCGGAATCATCTCTGTCGGCACCCCCCTTACCGAGCATGCAGTTGGGCCCGCACCGCATCAGCCGATTGGTGGCGGGCTCCAATCCGATCCTGGGCTATTCGTACCTGGGGCCGCACACGGACCGCCATCTCAAGGAGTACTTCACTGCGGAACGGACGGTGGAGTTCCTCGAGAACTGCGAGCGCGCTGGCATCACGGCTCACCAGTTCGCCGACCCCGACCGCGCGCTCGCCTACCTTCGTCGGCTCCGAGAGCGCGGCAGCAAGCTGCAGTTCATCTGCCTGCATGCGCAGCGGGAGAAAATCCGTCAGGCGATTGATTTGACCCAACCGATGGCGATGGTCCATCACGGCGGCGTGACCGATAAACTCTTCGCCGAAGGTAAAGCCGGCGTCGTGCATGATTACGTCAAGGCGGTCCACGACTGCGGCGTGCTGGCCGGCGTCTCCGCCCACAACCCGGACTGCATCAAGCGCATCGCTGATGAGGGCTGGGAAGTCGATTTCTTCATGACGTGCTTCTACTTCCTGACGCGCAAGCGGGGGAAGGAGGACGCGGAAGTTCCGACGCTTGAGATTGCGTATCCGTTCTATAAGGACGATCCCAAAGTCATGACCGAGGTAGTGCGGCAGGTCAAACAGCCCTGCCTCGGCTTCAAGATTCTGGGCGCCGGCCGCCTATGCGCGGACCAGCCAACGGTGCGAGCCGCCTTTCAGTTCGCCTTCGAGAACATCAAGCCTACCGACGGTGTCATCGTGGGCATGTTCCCCTGGTGCTTCGATGAAGTCAGCGCCAACGCTCGGTACACGCGGGAGCTGGGGAGAGCGGCATCAAGTCGTGCGGCGGCTTGAGGTACGGAACGATGCCCCAACCGTTTACTCTCGGCTCTTTGATTTCATTGTAAGTCGGGGGCGCTGGGTCCGCACCACACACTCCCGCCGAAAGTAGCCAGGCGAATCCGCGCCGTGTCCGCGAGGTCGAATTCGACGCGCTGGATGTTCGAAAATGGCAATTGGTCGAACTCCTTCCACGTTTGGCCGTGGTCGCGCGAGAGCCACAACCCGGCGCCCGGCGCGCCTTCGGTCAGCGTCATGTATATCCAGCCTTCCCGCCGCGGGTGGAAATAGCCGCCGAAGGTCTGGGGACCCTGCCGCCCGATCCGGCGCCAGGTCTGGCCGCCATCTTCGGTCAGGTAAAGGCCGCCGGACAGGTCGCCTCGCCCGGCATCTGCCGCGCCCAGGAGAAGGCGTCGGCTATCGGCCGGATGGACCGAGAAGTCCTTCACATAGAGCAGCGGGTGTGAGGCGTTTATCTTCTCCCACGTCTCCGCGCCATCGCGCGAGCGGTACACGCCCACCCCATCGCTCATCAGCGGCGCCCCGGCCGCGGATCGTTTGGCGCAGATGCTGGCGAAGAGCGTGCCGTCGGCGTGCAGGATCACGCGATAGACGCGCAGGTTGTCCGGATGCCCGAGCCCGTTCTTTTTCAACGTCCAGGTGCGGCCGTCATCGGTGGACTTGAAAACACCTTCGTCGAACACGCCGGCGTAAAGCGTCCGCGCGCCTTTCGCGCTCCGGGGATCGAGGACGACGGATGTCACTGGCTTCGCAGGGATGCCCGCAGCCTCGGCATTCCACGAGGCGCCGAAATCGCGCGAGACACAGACGCCACCCGGACGATGGTGGCCGTGGCGCTCGGAGATGATGTTGTCGTTGGGGATGTCATGGACATCGGAGAATGCCCCCCAGATGGTTCCCGGAATCCGCGGGTCGAACGCCAATTCGTAGCAGGTGTTTCGCCAGGGGGCCCATGTCTTCTGGTTCCACCACCGCCAGGTCTTGCCTCCGTCGAGCGACCGGGACAGACCGATGTCGGTGTAGGCGATGTAGTGGCGATTGGTCTGGTGCGGATCGACGTAGTAATGCCAAGTGGTGGTGACGACCAGGCCGTTGCAGACCCAGGCAGTGTCGGGGCCGGGCTTCTGGTCTCCCGCGGGGTAGGTGCTGCCCACGAACCAGGAGGCGCCGCCATCGTGCGTGATGTGCGGTTCGTTGCGGACCAGGATAAGACGGTTCGGATCGGTGTTGCAGATGGCGACCCCAAAGGGGGTCTCGCCGCCCTTGAAGCACTGCCCGGTGGACGCCGTGACATAGTCATGCGCGACGTTGAACTGCGGAAAACGCGGGTCCTGGAAGTACGTGGCGCGCCAGTTCTCGCCGCCATCGTCGCTGCGATACACCGTGTCGTGGTGCGGTGGAGCAAAGCCGGTGGCCGTGTTGAGCGCGTAAACGGTCAGAGGCCGGGTGTCGGTGGTGAGGAGGCAGTTGTACTGGGCGATCGGACCGTAAGCCCATTGGTCGGCTTGCTTGGTTTCGGTATTCAGGCCCGAACCCGTCGCTGGCTGCCAGGTTTCGCCGCGGTCGTGTGAGCGGTAGATGCCCCCTTTGAAGGCCCCCTCGACCTCTTTGCTCCGGATCGCGCAGTACAGGATGACCACGCCCGCAACCGGATCGGAGCCGCCGGCGAAGGCCTGTGGCGCCTTCCACGGCAAGCCCTGCGTGCGCTCCACCCAGGTCTGCCCATCGTCGTCGGAGCGCCAGATGCCCTCGTACGTTGCCGCGAACATGGTCTGCCCCCGCTTGGTTTGATCGAAGTGGAAACCGATCACACGCCCGCTCGGCCCGGCACAGACCTGCCAGGTCAACCCCCCGTCCCGCGACCGTGCGCAACCGCCGCGGCCCAGGCCGACGAGCAAAACCTCCGGAGCGGCTGGGTTGATGGCAATTTCACCGGACAGGGAGTCGCGCAGGTCTCCAATCGGTGCAAAGGTCCTTCCCCGATCGTGGCTGATGCGAAGGCGACCGCCAGACGAAGCGAAAACCGTCCTGGAGTTTGTGGGATGAAACGCGGGGCGGCAGCGGGTGTCGCTGCGGAGTTGGGCCTGATGCACCATGCGCCAGTTGCGTCCACCGTCCTCCGACACGTAGGCCGCGCTCATGTCGCAGTTGAGCATCATGAGATTCGGGTCGGCGGGCGAGACAGCGGGTGTGAACATGCCGCCGCCGCCGGACAAGCCCACGGCTTCCCAGGAAACCGGCTCGGGCGAAGCCGCCCCAGCCGTGGTCCAGAAGAGGCCGGCCATCGCCGGAGACAACAGGCCCCAAAACAAGGGGCGGGCACGGAAGACCGTGTGAATCCAAGAGCTCATAAGCCAGTCCTTTCGCAAGGCAACGCTGATCTGGCCGAAGAGCGTGGCTCAGTAAATGGAGTTGAGCAAGCCTGTCGGAGCAGCGGTGCGGGGTCAACCCATAGTTTGGTTTGTTTCTGTTTAACCTCGGTGCCCAGCCCGCAGAGTATGCTCACCATGCCGCGCCAAATCAGAATCCGATACCCTGGGGCCATCTACCACCTGATGAGCCAGGGTGATCGGCGCCAGGACGTGCTCCTCGATGTGGACCGCCAGGAGTTCATCAAGACCCTGGCGGAAACCTGCCCGAAGACCGGCTGGCGGCTTACCCGTGGAGCAGTTTGGTCTGGTACGCGGCGGCACGGCTGCATTTAGTAGTGATAGGAATTTGCTTCGACGCGTGAGCGGGTCAATCGAGTCATGGAGTATCCTTGCGTTGATCGGTTAAACCGAAAGTTGAGGTCACAGTCAGCATGTCGATGGGCCGCAGACTATCGCTTGGCAGCTTCGGGGGCGAGGGAAAAACCGGGGCGGGGTTCAGGGTCCAGGGTTCAGGGTTGGACGGGACCACCAGAGATGGATTCATCGGCGCTTTGGTAGACAGACCCGTTGACGCCTGCCGGGAAAGTGGTGCTTACAGAGGAATCCATGGGATACGAGACACCGTCACCCTCACCCGCCCGCTGGGCATCCTGTCCCATCGGATGGGAGAGGGACGGGGTGAGAGATCGTTGTCCCTTATGCTGAGGACCCCTCCGTAAGCGTGTGTGAAAGCAGGATTGACGCCCGGTCAACGCAGGGCTTGCCTCACCGCCATGTCACCTCCCGTTGCTGAGAAGCCCGAGGACCCGATCCCGATCAATCCCTACTGGGTTGGCGGGGGTTTCCTCGACTACTGCGTCAAACAAGCCTGGATGGTCAAACGGCGGGAAGGAAGGGCCACGCGCTTCTATTGCACGCCGGCGGGGGTTGAAGCCCTCAAGCAGTTCGGGATCGAAATTCTCCGTCCGGAAGCCCGCCGCCCGAAACGCCGCAGAAGGATCAGCCGTCCGTAGCGCGCCGCCGCCGGCTCAAGCCGGCCCCGAGGCA
>JAXDCU010000246.1:0-4185 GCA_034677645.1 Verrucomicrobiia bacterium | reverse complement strand
GAGTGCGAGCATCGTTGATAAGAGCCGCCAACAATGGATTGCGGCTCTTGCGCGGCGTGTTATCGACGGCGGCGAAGTCAGTCGCCAGGAAGCCAGCGACTTGATGGGAGTGGAGAACCGGGCGGATATCTTCGATCTGTTCAGCTGGGCGAACCGAATCCGCGAGTGTTACCGGGGTGGGGAGGTGCATCTTTGTTCGATCGTGAACGCCAAGGCTGGAGGGTGTCCGGAGGACTGCAAATTCTGCGCGCAGTCGGCTTTCTACGCCAGCGGCGCGCCGCGTCGAGGTTTGATCGAATCCGCTTCCATTTTGAGCGCGGCGGCTGAGGCCAAGCGGCACGGCGTGATCGGGTTCGCCTTGGTTGCGTCCTGGAAGGGGATCGATGAGGGCCCTGTGCTCGACGAAGTCTGCGATCGGATTCGAGGCTTGGCGCGCGAGAGCGCTTTGCGGCCGGATGCCTCGCTGGGGTTGATTCGGAGTCAGCATGTGGCGGATCGTTTGCGCGAGGCGGGACTCGTTTGCTACAATCACAATCTGGAGACTTCCCGCCGTTTCTTTCCGCGGCAGTGCACAACACACAGCTTCGACGACAGATTAACGACCATCGGCCACCTGAAGAAGACTGGCATTCGAGTCTGCTCGGGGGGGTTTATTGGGCGGGGTGAAACGCGTGAGGATCGGTGCGATCTGGCGTTCAGTCTGCGGGCGATCGAACCGGAGTACGTGCCAATCAACATTCTGACTCGGATTCCAGGCACCCCATACGCGGACAATCCGCCGCTGGCTCCCGTCGAGATACTCAAGACAATCGCCTGTTTCCGATTCGTCATGCCACGCCAGGAAATCCTGATTGCCGGCGGGCGTGCAGTGAATCTGCGTTCGGCCCAGAGTCTGGTGTTCATGGCCGGAGCGAGTGGATTGATGGTGGGGAATTACCTGACCACGCTCAATCAACCGGCCGAACAAGACTTGCGGATGATTCGCGATCTGGGGCTCGAGCCGCGACCGCGCGACTCCACGCCGTGACGGACTGGACGGCGGCGCTCCGCCACGGCGGTTAGGGGAAGAGGGCGGTACAGGTACAGACAGGGTTGCGGTCTCCGTAGACATTGTCTATGCGCCCGGTGGCGGGCCACTGCTTGTGCTCAAGTTGGTGGCTGGTAGGAAATGCCGCCTCCATCCGTGAGTAAGGCCGGTCCCACGGCTCGGCCGCGATCATGTCGGCCGTGTGCGGGGCGTTCTTCAGGAGATTATTGACCGCGTCCACCTGACCGGATTCGATAGCCATTATTTCCCCGTGAATAGCTATCATCGCGTCACAAAACCGATCCAGCTCTTCCTTCGGCTCGCTCTCGGTGGGCTCGATCATGAGCGTTCCGGCCACTGGCCAGCTCAACGTCGGCGCGTGAAAGCCGTAGTCCATGAGTCGCTTCGCGACGTCCTCGGCCGTGACGGCGTGAAACTGGCGCAGATCGACGATGCACTCATGCGCGACCCAGCCGCCAGCGCCCTTGTAGACAACCGGGTAGAAAGGAGAGAGACGGCGGGCCACGTAGTTGGCGTTCAGGATGGCGACACGGCTGGCCGCGGCGAGGCCATCAGCGCCCATGCAGGCGATGTAGAGCCAGGAAATTGGCAGAATGCTGGCGCTTCCGTACGGCGCGCTGCTGACGGCGCCCACGCTCTCTGGCCCGCCGATTCCGACGACGCCGTGTCGCGGAAGGAACGGAGCCAAATGAGGCGCCACGGCGATTGGGCCCGCGCCCGGCCCCCCGCCGCCGTGAGGGATGCTGAAGGTCTTGTGGAGATTCAGATGACAAACATCGGCGCCAATGTCAGCCGGCCGCGCCAGACCGACCTCAGCGTTGAGGTTCGCGCCATCCATGTAGACCTGTCCGCCATGCTCATGGATTATCCGGCACAAGTCACGTATGGTCGCTTCGAAGACGCCATGAGTCGACGGATACGTGACCATGAGCGCCGCCAGATCGGCTGAGTATTCATTGGCTTTGGCTGACAAGGTGTCGACATCGACATTGCCCGCGGAATCGCACGCGACTGGCACGACGCGAAGGCCGGCCATCGCCGCGCTGGCTGGGTTGGTGCCATGTGCCGAGGCTGGGATCAAGCAAACCCGCCGGTTTCCTTCCCCGCGGTGTTCGTGATAACGTCGGATCACGAGCAGGCCAGTGTACTCGCCCTGGGAACCGGCGTTTGGTTGGAATGAAACGGCCGAGAAGCCCGTGATCTCGGCGAGCCACGCGCCGAGGTCCGACAGCAAGGCCCGGTATCCATTCGTTTGCGATCGTGGCGCAAAAGGGTGAATGCGGCTGAACTCGGGCCAGGTGATTGGGAACATGGCGCTGGTAGCGTTCAGTTTCATCGTGCAAGACCCGAGCGGAATCATCGATTGGCACAAGGAAACGTCGCGCGCTTCAAGTCGCCGCAAGTAACGCAGCATGGCTGTCTCAGACTGATACCGGTGGAAAACCGGTGCTGTTAGAAACGACGAACTCCGACAAAGCGCCGGCGAGATTCCAACGAGTCGACTCGACGTCCGCGGTTCTCCCTCTTCAGCGATCCGTTTCGCTATGTGGAGCACATCCAGGAGCGCCGATACGTCGTCATCGGACACGGTTTCGTCGAGAGCGATGCCTACGTGATTGGCATCGACTTGGCGCAAGTTCACTCGTTGATCAGCGGCGCGTCGATGCACTTCACTGGCGTTCCGGACCCTAACCGTCAGCGTGTCGAAGTAAGATGGATTGACGATTTCACATTCGGGCGCGGCATCGATCGCCGCCGCGAGTCCGCGCGTTTGTTGATGAATGCGTTGAGCGATTGCCCGCAGTCCCGCGGGACCGTGGTAGATCGCATATGCGGCGGCCATGCTGGCTGGAAGAGCTTGTGCCGTGCAGATGTTGCTGGTGGCTTTCTCGCGCCGGATGTGTTGTTCGCGCGTGCCAAGTGCAAGGCGGAACGCTGGACGCCCGCGGCAATCCTTCGAGACGCCCACGAGACGGCCGGGCATCTGGCGCTTGTATTGGTCAAGCGTGGCGAAAAACGCGGCATGCGGGCCGCCGAACCCGAGAGGCAAGCCGAATCGCTGCGCGCTGCCGACGGCGATATCCGCGCCATGCTCACCTGGAGGTTTCAGGAGCGTCAGTGAGAGAAGGTCCGCGGCAACGACGACAAGCGCGCCGCTTTCGTGAGCAGCGGCCGCAAGAGGCGTTAAGTCGCGGACTGCGCCCGTCGTGGCGGGGTATTGGACCAGTACACCGATCACGGTGTCATCGCATAGGATTTTCTGGAACTGGACTACGCGGACGTCGATGCCTAACGCTCTTGCGCGTGTTCGCACGACATCGATATTCTGCGGATGGAGATCATCCGCGACCAGGAAGACATTTCGTCCAGCGGTGGCTTTGATCCGGTGACACATCGTCATGGCTTCCGCGCAAGCGGTGGCTTCGTCCAACAGCGACGCATTGGCGATTTGCAGCGCGGTAAGGTCGCACACGATCGTCTGGAAGTTGAACAGCATTTCGAGCCGGCCCTGCGAGATTTCGGATTGATAGGGCGTGTAGGATGTGTACCAACCTGGGTTTTCGAGAATGTTCCGCTGGATTACAGGAGGCGTGACGGAATCGTAGTACCCCATCCCAATGTATGCGCGAAAAAGAAGGTTCTGCTGTGCAATGGTCTTAAGCCGGTCAAGGCCTTCGTGCTCAGCAAGCGGCGCCGGCAGATTCAGAGGTCTCGCTATTTGAAGGCCAGGGGGTAGAACGCCGCTTGTCATCCGATCGAGGCTCGCGCAGCCGAGAAAATCGAGCATCCCTCCCACATCGGTTTGCCTAGGTCCAATGTGCTGGCTGGCAAATCCGGGTGATTCACAGGAGGTCGAGGCGGGGACCAGCGTGGAAGCTTGGGCTGAAATCGGCGCCGCCGGGTTTTGGGCCGCCGGACGAGCGACGGTTCCGGACGCGATTGATTTGGGAGCGTTCAAGGCAATGGATCGAGACTACGGGGCAACACTGGCAAATCAAGTTTGTTCTGACTGTGATTCAGACAGTGGGGGGAGGGCGCGCGGAATGGCCGTAGAAACGGCTTTTTCGGAGGCCCCGCTACCTTGACTATCATTCTTGTCGTTCGCGGTGATTCTTCGCTTGCAAACTGTATTGCTT
>JAXDCU010000245.1:0-3035 GCA_034677645.1 Verrucomicrobiia bacterium | reverse complement strand
GAGCATGGCGTAGGTCTTGCCGACACCCGCTGACATCCCAAGAAACACCTTGAGCTTGCCTCGGTGTCGTGTCGCTTCATCCCGCTCGATGGCTGCCAGCAGCACATCGGGGTCGGCTCGAAACGGTTCGCCCACGTCGCTCATTGTAAACGGTCAAGGCTCAGATTGAGATGCAAAACATTCACCCGTGGTTCGCCCAGAAAACCGTACTGCGGAGGCTCAATGGACTGCTCCACCAACTGGCGGAGCCTTTCGGTCCTTTCCCAGTCGAATGCGCGAGCCTGAGCAACGCGCTGGATTTGCAGCCGGGCCGAAGCGGGGCTGATATGAGGGTCGAGGCCACTCCCAGAAGCAAACACCATTTCCGGTGGCACCACTGCGCCCCCGGCGAGGCCGTGTGCTGTCCGAAAACGATCCATCCGGGCGCGAACAGATGACGCAAGGTTCGAGCTTGTCGGTTCCAGATTGCTGGCGCTGGATGGGATGGTGGCGTAGGTCATGCCGTCATCTCCGGTAGAAGGCCGCGACCAGAAGTATCGGTCACTGGCAAAGCGTTGAGCCAGTAATGCAGAGCCGACTACATGGGTTTGGTCCACGACCAAGCTGCCGGAAGCCTTTCCGGGCATCAGGACCGCCGCGATTGCCGTGACGAGCAGCGGGTATGCGAGTCCGGTCAGTAAAGAAAGCACCAGCAGCATCCGGCAGGCGACGAGCGCAGGATGCAGGAGGCGCTGGGCTGCGCCCGTCGGCGGATCGCAAGGCGCGGACTGCATCGCGCCCCAGAGTGTCCAAAACCGCGTTGTTTCTTGTGATGGTGTCATACGAGCCTCAGAAAGGAAATGGCGAGGTCGACTGCTTTGATTCCGGCGAACGGGGTCATCAATCCGCCCAGTCCGTAGACCAAGAGGTTTATACGCAGCACCGCCACGGCTCCCACCGGGCGGTAAGCCACGCCTCGCAGCGCCAGTGGAATCAGCGCGACGATAATGAGCGCGTTGAAGATCACGGCGCTCAGGATCGCGCTTTCGGGCGAGGCCACCCGCATCAAGTTCAGCGACGCGAGCGGCCCTTTGGCTCCACCTGCCGTTGCGTACAGGGCAAGGAACATCGCAGGCAGGATCGCGAAGTACTTGGCCACGTCGTTGGCGATGCTGAAGGTCGTCAACGCGCCACGCGTCATGAGCAGTTGTTTGCCGATTTCGATGATCTCAATCAGCTTGGTGGGATTGCTGTCCAAATCCACCATGTTGCCCGCCTCGCGGGCGGCTTGGGTGCCGGTGTTCATGGCCACGCCCACATCCGCTTGGGCGAGCGCCGGGGCATCGTTCGTACCGTCCCCGGTCATGGCCACCAGATGACCCTTGGCCTGTTCGTCACGGATGCGTCGGAGCTTATCCTCCGGCGTGGCCTGAGCCATGAAGTCATCCACGCCAGCCTCAGCCGCAATGGCGGCGGCGGTGAGCGGGTTATCCCCGGTAATCATCACCGTGCGAATACCCATCTTCCGAAGCTGAGCAAAGCGCTCGCGGATGCTGCCCTTCACCACGTCTTTCAACTGCACCACTCCCAGTACAGCCCGGTCTTCGACCACTACCAACGGCGTCCCGCCTTGGCGCGACACTTCCTCAACCGCCTCCACAACAGCCTTGGGGAACACGCCGCCCTGCTTCTCGACAAATGCCTTCATCGCCTCGGCGCTCCCCTTGCGAATCCGGCGTTCGGCAAAGCCATCCTGAGCAGGGAAATCCACACCGCTCATGCGGGTCTGCGCAGTGAACGGAACGAAGTGTGCATGGGTCTGAAGAACCTCCCGGCCTCTGAGCTTGAACCGCTCTTTTGCGAGAACCACGATGCTCCGGCCTTCAGGAGTCTCGTCGGCCAGCGACGCCAGTTGCGCGGCTTCCGCTAAACGTTGCTCATTGAAACCCGGCGCAGGAAGGAAGGAGGCGGCTTGACGGTTGCCGAGCGTGATCGTGCCGGTCTTGTCGAGCAGAAGTACATTGATGTCCCCTGCCGCCTCCACCGCCCTGCCACTGGTCGCAAGCACATTGCGGCGAATCAACCGATCAATGCCGCTGATGCCGATGGCGCTCAACAGGCCACCGATGGTGGTCGGAATCAGGCAGACGAACAGGGCAGCAAGCACCGGCAGACTCAGGTTGGCGGCTCCGGTTTGACCAGCCTGCCGTTCGCTGTAATGACCGAAAGCGGGCAAGGTGACCACGGCCAGCAGAAAAACCACTGTCAAGCCGGTCAGCAGAAGTGACAACGCAACCTCATTTGGTGTCTTCTGCCGTTTTGCGCCCTCCACCATCGAGATCATGCGGTCGAGGAACATCGACCCCGGCTCCGAAGTGACGCGAATGACGATGCGATCACTGATGACTCTGGTGCCACCGGTGACGGCGCTGCGGTCCCCACCGCTTTCTCGTACGACCGGTGCTGACTCGCCAGTGATGGCGCTTTCATCGACGGTGGCAACGCCCTCGATGACCTCGCCGTCTGCTGGAATGACATCGCCCGCTTCGCACACCACGACATCGTTCTTGCGCAAAAAGGTGGCGACAACCCTTTCTTCGCCACCATCCTGAAATCGCCGGGCCATCGTTTTGGTGCGTGCCTTTTTCAAGCTGTCGGCCTGCGCCTTGCCGCGCCCTTCCGCCACGGCCTCGGCAAAATTGGCAAACAGCACCGTGAACCAAAGCCAGACTGCGACTTGTGCGTTGAACATCGAAAACTGGCATGCGGTCAGGTCACGCAGCACAACCAGTGTGCAGAGCACGGCTCCCAGTTCGGTGAGCAGCATGACGGGGTTGCGCCAGAGTGCTCGCGGGTCCAGCTTGCGCAAAGACTCAACGAGCGCGGGCTTTAGCAGCGCCGACGAGAACATGGAGGGCACTTTGGGCTTCATGGTGTGTTTACAGTCAAAAGGCGCGTCCTTGCTGCATCAGCAGATGCTCAACGACAGGACCAAGGGTCAGGGCGGGTAGGAACGTGAGTGCTCCGACAATGATTACGACGGCCACCAAGAGCAC
>JAXDCU010000244.1:0-3307 GCA_034677645.1 Verrucomicrobiia bacterium | reverse complement strand
TGCGACTCTGCGCGAGAGTCTTGCTTTTCTTTTCTCACGCAGAGGCGCAGAGAGCGCGGAGAAAGCCAGTCTGCTCCCCCTTCTCTGCGCACTCGGCGACTCTGCGCGAGGCTGCGAAGAGCGGCAGGCGAGCACTTTTCCCGTTAAGCGTTTCGTCACCCAAACAAAAAGGCCGGCCCGTTTCGGGGCCGGCCCGTGTGTCAGCACTTGCTAAGCCCTAGAACTCTTTCGTGAGTTCGATGAAGTACATCCGACCCCGGATGTCCGCGACGCGCCTGTCGTAGCCGTCGCCGAAGCCGCTGATAACCAGAGGCGGCTGCTCGTCAAACAAGTTGTTCACGCCGACCATGAGGTCCGCCTCCACGTACGGGATTCTGTATCCCAAACGAAGGTCAAACGTATTGTACGAGTGAACGTCCCGCGAGTACGAGTCCTCGCCGGTCCAGTCCTGCTGAGTCGGGTCTTCGATATATCCGGATACGAAGTTCCAGCCAACAGCCGCTTTCCATCGGTTGTAGTCGTAACTGAGGGTAACATTGGAGCGCCATTTCGGGAAGCTCGTGTCGTCTAGCACGGCTCCGGGTCCCCAATACCGGCCCAGGTAGTTGACTGAACCCGCCCCTGGGAAGTTCTCCTGATCGAAGCTCAGGATGCGGGTGGCCTGTCCACTCAGCGTGAAGTTGCCAATATCGGTCTCGAACTTCTGGCTGGCGTGGAAATCAAGCCCGTCGGTCTTGCGTTTGCCGCTGTTGATTGGTCCGACGTTGCGGATTTGCCTGATTTCGTCGTTCTCATCCAGCTCGACCTGCGCACCGAGCGGGTTTGCGGCGCTGGGCAGAGCGTTCCAGTCGAATGGATTATCCGGGTTCGTCGGTCCGGCAAGGTACCACTGATTCACGATGTACTGGGCGCTCTCGAACGGAATGCCGCTCTGCTCGATGCGGTAATAGTCCAACCCGATTTCGAAACCCTTCAGGAAATTCGGCTTGAACGTGCCTCCTATCATCATGCTCTCGGCGTCGATCGGTTTGAGATTCGGGTTGCCGATGGTCATTACGGCGTCCGAGGGTTGCTCGCGCAAGAGGGTTGCCGGGTTATAGACTTCGATGAAGTCCTGACCTGGCAACTGGTAAAGTTGGAAGAACCCCGGCGCGATGAATCCCTCGGCGTACGAACCGCGAATCGCAAACTGCTCATCGATGGGTTGCCAGCTAAAGCTGAACCGCGGCTTGACGCCCGTGTCCCCCACGTCGTTGTAGTCCTCGTACCTCAGGGCCGCTGAGGCAGTGAACTTGTTGAACGCAGGAATGACGAAGTCGTTGCCGAAGATCGGCACCAGCAATTCACCGAATACGGCCATGCTGTCGCGATCGGCGTGCAGCGGCTGCTGGATGTTGAAGGGCGAGATTGACCCGTTCTGAATGGCGTAGTCGGGTTCGAAGTCTGTTGTCTCGCGACGGTACTCCGTGCCAGCCGCGGCAGCCAGCGCGCCACCAGGCAGTTCGTAGATTTCGCCGTTAACCTTGGCGTCCCAGCCGAGAATCGTGTACTCCTGCTTGATCGTCGCCTCGCCTGTAATGTTGTCGATCATGCTCGCGGGGTTCACTGAACTCGTTCCGCCGATAGGCGTGTAGCCGAAAGGATTCCACGCGGTCGCAGCCGTGGTCCCGTTGAGCAGGTTCTGATAGGTGTCAGTCAGGACACCGCCAGTCTGCAGGTCGTCGATCTCTGTCCGGTCCCACAGGAAACCCGTCTCCCAGTGCCAGGTGCTTTCCCCGATGCGGCCTCTCAAGCCGGCGAGCAGGTGCTGGTTTTCAAAGTCCGTGTAGGTGATGCGCGGGCCGACTTCAACCGGACGATACGCCACGCTCATGGGCGCCCCCGTCGCCGCGGCTGTCGGGAACAGCAAGTTGTACCAGTAGTTGTTGGCCGGCACCGTGAAACCGCTCAGCGGCGACGGAGCCAGGATGTTCTGCGAACTGTTCGCCGAGTAGTAGCCTTCGATAAAGGCTTCGAGGTTTTCACCGAAGACCTGGTGTTCGCCGGAGAAATAAGCCGCGTACTTCTCGTGAGGTCGATAGCAGATAGTGTAGAGCCCGTAAGGGAAGCCCTCGGTCATGCCTGGCAGTAGCGCCGGCGTATTCCCGTACCGGACTGGCGAATTCGCGGGGAGAGCGGCGTTCAATTCCGCTTCCTTCGCATTGCGTGTGGCTGTCCGGTTCGCGCCCGCTGGTACTTTGACGGTCGCAATGGGGTTGAATCCGGCGGGAATCTGGCTCGGATCAGTCAGACCAAAAGTATTGGCTGGAACCAGACTCCAGCGGAGAGCGATTTCGTCACTTGGGATCGCGCCGCTGACGTTGAACCTGGCCGGATTAGAGGTTTGAGAAGTGTAGTTGGGCAAGGGCATCGAGCGCTCGCGGTCCACGCTCAACTGCGAGTTCGCCTTGGCGTACTCGACCGACATCGTGAACTTCGATTTCTCGGTGACGGTACCCATCAGCGCGTTTACCTTCCAATCGCTGATGTCGGTATCCGTTGTGTTCATGTAATAAGTGCCCAGCTTCAGCCCATCGTAATCCTTGTGCGTGATTATGTTCACGACACCTGCGACGGCGTCCGAGCCGTAAATGGCGGACGCGCCGTCCTGGAGGATTTGGATGCTCTTGATCGCGGCCTCGGGGATCAGGTTCAGGTCCGAAGTGCTCGTGCGGCGGCCGTTGACCAGCAAAAGCGTCGCGCTGGCGGGAAGACCGCGCAGAGAAATCTGAGAGCTGCCGTCACCCCCGTTCGCGAAGGCGGGATTGACGATCCCTGTGCCGCCTGCGTACTGAGGCATGCGGGTTCGGAGTGTGTCCGCCACGGTCGGTTGGCCGACGTTGGCTGGCTCCTCGATGTCAAGAATGTTCACTGTCAACGTGCCAGCGGCATCCTCGGTCTGGATGTTAGAGCCAGTGACAATCATCTTCTCCATGCGTTCCGGCTCGGCGGGAGCAGCGTCCTGGGCTGCCACCGGGAGCACCGCTGCCATTGGTATGCCGATGGCCACCGTGCAGGCAACGGGGAAAACAACTTGGGTTGCGGTTTTTTTATTTTTCTTCATATTCGGTTGTACTAGGTTAGTAGCAAACTGGCGCATTCGGGCGCTACGCTGGGCAAAGAGATATTAGCTGTCCCGCCGGGACACAAGCAAAAAAAGAGCCTTTTTTCAGGCTTCAGATGACAGGGGAGAGTGGCTAAACTATCCCCCATGTGCGCGCTCATCCGGGTGGGTGTCATCGGTGTGGGGTCCCTTGGCAAAGAGCAC
>JAXDCU010000243.1:0-2803 GCA_034677645.1 Verrucomicrobiia bacterium | reverse complement strand
GTTTCTGAGACAGGGGCCAACACGGGACGGAATCGTAGCCCTGTTCAGTCACCCAAATACCGCCGTACGTGGCGCGGCTATCCTCGAATGCATAGATCACCCGACCGAGGAACGACGAATAGCGGTTCGCGCTGGCGCATCTTGGGCGCGGGATTTGCCGGCGATGGACCGCCGGCGACGACATTGAAAAGCAAAGGCTTCAGCTTGCCGCCATTGCGGGCCGCCGAGACATCTCGAGAAACTGCTCGATCCGATCGAGCACGGCCGACTCGCCGAGGGTGCTGTACAGAAGCTGTTGGGCATTCTCGACCACTTGACAGCGCAACGCCGGCTGGATTTGGAGCTCCTGAACCCGTGCCGCCAGCTCGTTCGCATTCCCCGCGGTATAGGTGAAAGCGGTATCGCCATGCCGCAGGAGCTCATGTATGCCTCCGGCCTTGGCGCAGATGACGGGTAGCCCGGCGGCAATTGCTTCGAGCGGCGTCTGGGCGAACGGCTCGTTCCACTCAGCGGTGTGCAAGAAAGCGTCATGCCGTCGGTAGATGGCCGCCATGTCCCGCTGCGTACTAGTAAGGGTCAAAAACTCCACTGGCAACTGATGAGTGACAACGAAGGAACGGAGTTTTGCTATGTAGTCCGAAGAGCCCCACCCGTAGATGCTCAACGAGACGTCGAAACGGCTTTCCCGCAGCATCCGCCAGGCCTCTAGCGCCGTCATGATCCCGCTTTCGGACACCAACGGAGCCGCCACGAGAAACCTCTTGACCGACGCGGATTGTGGGCGCGGCGGCGCGGCAAGAGGCTCAGCCCGGACCCAGGGGTAAATCACCGCGGCATGTTGAACCTGGAATCCTGCCCGTTCCGTTTGACCTTTGAGAAGATAGCTGGAGAAGTACAGGTGGTCGAACCTGAATGCCGCGATTGAGTTGGGAGCCACGGCTGCAATCTCATTGGCTGTCCCGTAAACTTGAGGCAGACGCTCGAAGCCCGGCATCATGCGAGTCGGTGTGTGGAGGTCGATTGGGTTGCGCCGGCCAGCCAGCTCCAGCAAAGATCGCCAAACCGCGCCCGCAATCGGCGCCGCCGGCTGATTCCACCACCGAAGCCATGGGTCCAGTCGAATCCCGTCGGCCATCCAATCGTCGGTCACCGCATATACAGTGGGCAGTGCAAGTCGCTGCAGCGTGTAGACAAGCGACTTCGACAGACCATGAAGACTCCAAACATGGATCACGTCAGGCCCGAATGCCGCCACGGTCTCGCGCAAAACATCGTTGTTGCGACGCTCCCTCTGGCGCAGTCCGTAGTATCCCGTCAAGGGCGGGTGTCCAAAGGCGCCTTCCAGTGTCAAACGACGCTCAATCTCGGAACCACGCTGCTCGACGCCAACGCCGTGGTTCGACGTGAGCACTTGGATGATGTGGCCCCGTTTGGCGAGTGCCTCGGTGCTGCTTTGGCAACGGTGGGCGTCCGTGCCTGCGTCATGGGGCGGATACAGGTTTGTCAAAACAAGGATTCTCATCGACGTGGTCTCAGCTCAGGCTCGCCGATTCGATCTGCCGCTCATGTCCGGTCGAGACCTTTCCGGTGTCATCCAGCGAGCTGGCGTTTGCGCATTTATGCTCTCTACCGGATCGACTGGCAAGCCGCGCGAGTTTCCGCGGTCAATCGTGTCCGCTTGTCAGTCTGACCAGACGCCGCAAGAAACTGTGCGCAACGTGCGTGTTCCAACAATGGTCTTGCAACGAGTCATCAGGCCACTAAGCTCCGCATAAGCGGTTACTAACCATCATCGCATTATGACACAATCGGCAGACACAAAACATGTTTGGCAGTTCTTCCGCGCAGGCGGTTTCGACCAGGTCGCATTTGGCAGCGGGGCGGACATCGTGTCCATCAGCGAACTCGACCAGAAGCTATGGGTGGCTCTGGCCTGCCCCACAACCGGCATGCATTTCGATCAAAAGACATTGGAGCTGATCGATACCGACAAGGACGGGCGAATTCGTGCGCCCGAGCTGATCGCCGCTGTCAAGTGGACCAACTCACTTCTCAAAGACCCAGACCAACTCATCAAGGACTCGGGAGAATTGCCGCTCGAGTCGATCAACGACGCCACCGCCGAGGGTGAGGCCATCCTCAAGTCCTCCCGTCAGATACTTGCTAATCTCGGCAAGAAGAACGCCACTGCCATCAGCGTAGCGGACACTACCGACACAGCCAAGATTCTCGCCCAGACGGCTTTCAACGGCGATGGAATCATCGTTGAAGATTCCGCCGAAGACGAAGCCACAAAGGCGGTCATTCGCGACATCATCGCCTGCCTAAGCCCGGTGACCGACCGCTCCACAAAACCAGGCATCGACCAGACTAAGGTCGACCGCTTTTTCGCGGACGCCCAGACCCACTCAGACTGGCGCAAGCGATCCGCCGATGACCCCGCGATTCTGCCGCTTGGCGACGCAACCGCCGCGGCAGCCGACGCCGTCAAGGCGGTCGCCGTCAAGGTTGATGACTACTTCGCCCGCTGTCGGGTGGCGGCATTCGACGCGCGGGCGTGCAACGCCTTGAATCGCGAGGAGAAAGAGTACTCAGCGCTCGGGCCCCAAGAAATCACTGTCAACCACTCCGCCATTGCCGCCCTGCCACTGGCACGGATTGAGCCTGGTCGTCTTTTGCCCCTGATGGATGGAGTCAACCCAGCATGGGCCGATGCGATCTCGGCTCTCCGTGCCAAGGCGGTCAAACCGCTTTTGGGCGACAAATCCTCGCTGACTGAGTCTGAGTGGCGGTCGCGGGTGTC
>JAXDCU010000242.1:0-2782 GCA_034677645.1 Verrucomicrobiia bacterium | reverse complement strand
GCACAGCTCGGTGTCGTCAAGCCGCACCGCAACCAGTTCGTCCGCTCCCTTTTCATTGGCGTCCTCGGCAAAGTCCACGTCGGGCAGACGCAGCGGGTTGTCGGTGACGGCGGCGATCTCGCGCGCGATGCCAATCACGCTGTTGAGGTCTGGTCGGTTAGGTGTGATTTCCAAATCGAAGACTGTGTCACTCTTGGCGCGGCCGAGGAATTCCGCGAACGGCTGTCCCACTCTGGCGTCGGCCGGCAGTATCATCAGGCCCGCGGCGTCCTCGGAAAGGCCGAGTTCGCTTGGGGAACACATCATGCCGTGTGACTCAACCCCACGGATTTTGCCGACCTTGATCGTGAACGGCTTCTCGCCGGGCCGGGCTGGCAGAGCATGACCGGGCAGGACGATCGGCACTTTGTCGCCGACGCTGAAGTTGCTGGCGCCGCACACGATCTGGCGCTCGCCCGTGCCATCAGCGACTCGGCAGACAGTGAGTTTATCGGCGTTCGGGTGTTTTTCGCGGGACAACACCTGAGAGACGACGACACCGTCGAACTCGCCGCCGATTCTCTGGAGGCTTTCCACCTCAAGCCCAAGCATTGTGAGGCGTTCGGCCAGTTGTTCCGGCGTCAGGTCGACATCGACATATTCCCGCAACCAGTTAAGAGTGACTTTCATGCAAGGGACCTCGCGTTAAGCGGAAATGATGATATGTGTGCCAGGCGCTTGTGCCCATCGAAAAATGGCCAGCGATAGCCCGTTCCGCCCACGCGCGGCCAATCGCTAAGAGAACGACCACGGTCGCAGGGCGAGCTTTACCGCGAGGCGCTAGTGATTGTAAATTGCCTTCGACGAATGCCCCGGGCCTCAACCTCGGCAGCGGCGAGAGCGTTGGGGCCGTGAGTCCGTCAGTCGAGGAACTCGGTCGGAAGCCTTGGCAACATGCGAATACAATCATCAACGGTCGCGTTTCTATCCGCCGTAACCGCACTCGGTCTCCTGTGCTTGGACTCGTTCGGTGCTGCCGATTCCGCGGACAAGCGGTTTTCGAGCGAGGGCCTCCACAGCGAAGCTATCGAGTGGCCGCGCATCACAAGTGTCTTCACCGATGTCTCGTCGACTACGCTCACGGTTGCTGGCGAGGCCGGCTTTGGATACATGGTGCAGGCTTCCACGAACCTGGCGGATTGGGCGAGAATTGGCTGGGTTGTCGGCGCTAGCAATGGTCTGTTCCAGTTTGTTGATGTGGACGGACAGCGCCACTGGCAGCGGTTCTATCGCGCGGAGCGACTGCGTCTTCCTGAAGCCACGTTCGCCGTGTTCACCGATCCGCACTACATGCATCCGAGCTTGGTGGATGTGGAGAGTCCAGCCTTCCAAACGTATGTCACTCAGGACCAGAAGATGCTCAAAGAAAGCCATGCCATTCTCCACTCGGTAATTGAAAGCATCGCCATGGCGGCACCGGACATAGTCCTGATACCGGGCGACCTGACAAAGGACGGCGAGTTGGTCAGTCACCAGGGTGTAACCAACGCACTGCGAAGATTGCGGGATGCCGGCGCGAAAGTCTTTGTGTGCCCCGGCAACCACGATGTCAACAATCCCCATGCGGTGTCATACACCGGAGAGAATGTGACCCGCGTGCCATCGGTCTCGGCCGCGGAGTTCGCGCAAATTTACGATTTGTATGGCTACGGTGATGCCATAGCTCGCGACCCAGCGTCGTTGTCTTACGTCGCCGAGCCTTTGCCCGGTTTATGGATTCTGGCGATGGACGCGTGTCGGTACGATCTCAACAACGATGCGCCGTTCACGGGTGGCTATTTCGACGCGGACCGGTGGGCATGGATCACCAATCAACTGGCCCTGGGACTGGAAAAGGGCAAGATGGTTCTCGGTCTTGTTCATCATGGCGTTATCGAGCACTATGTCGGCCAGAAACTGCTCTTTTCGGACTATCTGCTTGATGATTGTGAGGCTATCGGCCAGACGTTTGCCAGCCATGGCATGCGGGTGGTGTTCACGGGCCATTACCATGCCCAGGACATCGTCCAAGCCATATACCTCGAAGGCACGCTGTTCGACGTTGAGACTGGATCGACCGTGACATATCCATGTCCCTATCGCTTGATGCATCTGACAGGCGACGGCGTCCTGTCAATCAACAGCTATCAGGTCACGAACATCGATTTTGATCTGGGTGGGCAGGACTTTCCCAGTTACGCTTACGGTTTCCTGACGAATCGTCTCATGGACTTCGCCCTCAACCATCTGACCGAGCCACCCTATGATCTCCCCCAGGACACCGCAGTGTTCATTGCACCGGCGATGACAGAGGCGTTCGCGTCCCATAGCCGTGGAGACGAGTCCAGTCGTCCCATTTCGGCCCAAACACGGGGCATCATCGCGCACCTGCAGGGTCAGACGGACGATTTCATGGCCCGGCTCATGGCCAGTGTGCTGCTCACGTACTTTGAGGACCCACCGCCGCGGGACAACGCCCTTTCAATCGACCTCGTCAGCGGGTCAGTTGCATTGACAAGTCCCCCACTGGCCAATGCCTTTGCAGGCCCACACGCGACTGATCCCATTCTCAAGCGTTGAGTGACACGAGATCGTTCGTCATAGCGGGGAAGTTTGATGACAGACCGCGGCTCTGTGGTGTAGAACCGCCCTATGGGGAAGCGTAAACCGGTTTTCGACCACCCCGAACTTCTGATCCTGCCGGAAGTTAGTAGGCTCTGGCAAACCGAAGGACTGTTCTCCGACCACTACCTCAAGACTCGCC
>JAXDCU010000241.1:0-2946 GCA_034677645.1 Verrucomicrobiia bacterium | reverse complement strand
CGGGGCCTATTTGACACAATAGAGATTGTGTCAAATGAAGCTCGTAGGACGTGATTTCACTGCGTCTTCGCGTAATGGGACCGTTCGATTGCCGAGTCTTTGCCTCCGCCAACAGGATCAAATAACTTACACTCTCACGCCAATCCCATCTGCAACTGACCGTTCAAGCTATCTAGTTCAAGAATAATGTCTCTTTTAGTCCTGCACCGCTTTTGTGCGAAACGACCTGACAATTTACACCGTTGAACACTTCAACATAGCCATTCTCCCACGAACAAGGTAGCGACGTCTAGACGCCGAGTGCCTGGGAGTTCCAAATAAAGCTCATGGAATTCTGAGCTATGAAAAAATTATGAAATGGGCACGTCGCCAATGATTTTTTTATGCATTTTTAATTCTTGGTTCATATAGTGATATTTGAGCACGGCATTCGCCGACGCAAACCTGCAAAGCCAAACAAACAATAGGAGAAAACAACATGTTCAACCTCAAGTCACTTCACCAAGATGAAAGCGGCCAAACCGCCCTCGAAACCGCCATTATCCTGATCGCCTTTGTCGTCGTCGCCTCCGTCTTCGCATTCACCATTCTGTCCGCTGGTTCTTCGTCTACCGAAAAGGGCGAGGCCGCCATCTACTCAGGACTTGAGAATGTCGAGTCTTCGATGACGATCAAGGGCGCGGTCATCGCCGAGGAAGTTGCGGACAGCGACACCGTTGACAGCGTTTCCTTCACCGTGGCCCTGGCCGGTGGCGGCGCACCTGTCGATCTGACCGCGAACAAAGCCGTCGTGATTGGCTACCGTGACGCCGACGAGAGTGTCAGCTCTCTGGAATGGACTGCGACGTTCATCGTCCAGCAGGACAACGATCCCGCCGGCGACATGATGCTCGAAGATGGCGAGCTGGCTGAGATTTCTATCGACCTGGCCGGCCAGACGACCGCGCTGACCAGCCTGCCGGGCCCCAACGCTGAATTCACGCTCGAAGTTAAGCCTCCGTCGGGCGCCGTGCTCAACATCACCCGCACCACACCCGCGTCGATTGAACCGGTGATGGAACTTCGGTAAACCTAGAGGCAACCACCAGGGATGGCTGGCGAAACCACCGGCCATCCCCCACCTTGAATACACGTCGCACGCGCGTAACAACTGATAACAACAGGCACGGCCAAGCCTATCACTACAAGTTCATATCCCGGTCTTAAGGCTTGACATCAAGCCAAAGACATCGCTCCACCTGAACTTGGCCGTGCCGGTGGGGCGATTTTGATCTCGCACGCAGGACATTAAGCCCGCGGGGAAAATGGCATGGACCTGGAACAGCGTGTTATAGCCCTCGAACAAGAGCTACAAATTCTCAAAAACCAAATACAGGCAACGCTTCTCGACATCCAGGAGCACCTGCTGACCAACGCTTATCCTTCCCTACGGGCTGAGGCCGAGCCAACCCGGCTCGAACCGGCCCCGGTGAAGACTATCAGCGTGAAGCCGCGCGGCCAGACAGGGACAGAAGAGGACGCACCAGACGTCCCGCAACCGGACTCTAAGCCGCCTATTCGTCAGGTGTCGCTCGAAGACGTCCAGCCCACCCGGCAACCGCCAGCACCAGCGCTGCCTCCAGAGCGCGCCCATACGCATCCGTCCCTGGAGAATGCCCGGCCGCAGGTGGATGCGCCCTGTACCCGACTCGATCCAGTCTATACGGAGCCAGAGCCGGACCCGGCGCCGCCAGAGTATCGCGCGGGCCCGCCGTCGCATAGAAAGAATGGCACCTCGCCACAGCCTAAAGTGACACCCTTTGTGGTCGATGACGACCTTCCTCCGGCAGCGGCAGCCGACAACACGCCCATCAGCCGCATGGATTGGGCGACGTTGGAACAACTCGAGCAGTGGACCAATCGCCGCCTCAACCAGTTCGGTCCCCGGCGCACTCGTGAGCTGATCAAGCAATATGCCGCCGAGGGGCGCATCGCACCGAATGTCAAAGACTCGCTCTTGCAGCTTGTATCCATCATCGCTGGCGAAACGATATTGCCGGACCGTGAGACGCCGCCACTCCACCAGTCTGTGAGCCCGGACTATACAGGAGCGCTCCCCCAGGACGTTGAAGACGGCGCCTACGAAACCATCTCTCCCAATCTCATCCTGCGGTTGATCGCGGGCATCGCCAGCACGGGCACCGGCAATTCACGGAGCAAGAAACATGGATAAGGCCATCACCACCGCGCTGTTGATTGTGATCAGCATGATCATGGCGGTATCGCTGTTCAACGTTGCCTACCCGGCCATCGTGGAAGGCGGCGACGCCATCGCCAGCATGGCCGATCGGGCTGGCGAGCGGATCCGCAGCCAGATCGCGATCGTCCACGCTGCCGCCGAGTGGCAGAATGGCGCGCCGGTCGACATGAACTCCAGCGGGGACCTTGAGGCGTACATCTGGGTGAAGAATATCGGCGACGCCCGGATCGCGGCGGTGGAACGCGTCGATGTATTCTTCGGGCAGGAGGGCAACTTCGCGCGGATTCCGCACGCGAGCGAAAGCACCTCAGGGACGTACTGGCAGGCATCGATCGACAATGCTGCCGAGTGGACCCCCACCGCCACGTTGCGCATCACCATCCGCAACGCGCCCCTGCAAGCCGGGCGGCAATTCGTCAAGGTCGTCGCGCCTAATGGCGTTTGGGACGAATACTTCTGGAGCCTGTAGCCCATGGAGACCGTTCTCTCCGCTTTCGTGGTGGTCTTCATCATTTTGTTCGCGGTGCTGAGCCTGTCCTATGTGGTTGTGTCGTCCCAGGACGTGCTGAACGACGCCCAGCACCAGATGGAATCGCGTCTCTCCGAGCAGGCGCATACTGCATTGGAGTTTGTCGATGCGCGCACGATGGATAACCGCACGCTGATTGAGTTTACCCTCCGCAGCGCCGGGAGCATCCGCCTCGCCG
>JAXDCU010000240.1:0-3565 GCA_034677645.1 Verrucomicrobiia bacterium | reverse complement strand
GGCAAAACAACCACCACAAAGCGCACGATGACCACGGAGGTTCCTATTAGCTCTTCCTCGGTGGTCTTCGCGGCCTTCGTGGTTAAGCATCTGGTTCATGGACCGAAAACGCGTTCTCTGGAACGTGGAGGCTCCTCATGAACCGGCTCTATGTAGCGGTCAACTGGTGTTCGCCGCCAATAGGCCTGTCGAGGCTCCGCTCGGCCTTGCAACTGGCCGCGATGACGCTTGTTGTTCCCTTGCTGGGGGGAGAATTGGCACTTGTGGATTTTGGCGATGGCTTTGACCCAGCTCACGTTGTCGCGAATGACGCGAGAATGAGGCGGTCCATCGCAGGGGGGCAGGGAGTTCTTCGAGTCGAGACCGGTCGGCGCGCACAATGGCCCGGAGTGACTTTCCGAGCGTCTGCCGGGTCCTGGGACCTCTCCCCCTACGATGCGGTGAGTGTGCCGGTAAAGAACGTCGGCGCGAACCGGGTGACGGTCTATTGTCGCGTCGATAACCCTGGCGCGGATGGTCAAAAGAACTGCCTCACCCGCTCAGTCACTCTTGAGCCCGGTTCCGCCGGCACCCTCGACGTCCAACTAACACGCACTAGTGATCAGCAGCTTGGCGGAGCGCTCTTCGGAATGCGGGGATATCCGGTTGCATGGGGCGGGACCGGTACGATCAATCCTTCCAACGTCACCCAGTTGCTCGTCTTCGTGAGCATGCCGGAAGCTGACCATACTTTCGAATTAGGAGCGATCCGCGCCACCGGAACCTACACGCCACCCACAGCTTTCGTTTCCGATGCGGACCCGTTCTTCCCATTCATCGACGCATTTGGCCAGTACCGCCACAAGGACTGGCCAGGCAAAGTCCGTTCGGAAAACGAGTTGCTCGAACGCCGCGACCAGGAGGCCGTTGCCCTGGCTGGCAATCCGGGCCCTGTCGGCTGGGACAAGTTCGGCGGCTGGGCTCAAGGGCCGAAGCTCGAAGCTAGAGGCTTTTTCTACACAACCAAATACAAGGACCAATGGTGGCTAGTCGATCCTGAAGGCCGCCTTTTCTGGTCACACGGGATTGACTGCGTGCGCATGCTCGACGCCACGCCCATCGCCGAACGCGAGACTTGGTTCGAGCTCTTTCCAGGCCGGGACCCCGAATTCGCGGGCTTTGTCATCCCATCGGCTTTCGCGCTCAAGGGCCATTACGCCGGCCGTTCGCCCCGTTGCTTTTCCTTCGCGGGCGCAAACTTGCGGCGCAAGTACGGACCGGACTGGCGAACCACGTATCCGGACGTGGTCCACCGGCGGCTGCGGAGCTGGGGCCTCAACACAATCGGCAACTGGTCCGACGAATCCGTGCGACTTCTGAGACGCACGCCGTACACGGACACGGTTGGATCGCATGGGGCTGCAATGATCGCCGCGAGCGAAGGGTATTGGGGCAAGTTCCCCGATGTGTATGATCCGAGCTTTAGCGCCGCGCTGCGGCGGCAAATGGCGGCAAAGGAAGGCAAAAGCGCCGACGACGCCTGGTGCATCGGATATTTCTCGGACAACGAGATGTCCTGGGGAGACGACGTATCGCTGTCGCTGGCCGCGCTGACCTCTCCGCCTTCCCAATCCGCCAAACAGGCTATTATCGCTTTCCTCAAGAGCCGGTATGCTGAGATTGAGCTGCTCAACACGGCGTGGGGCGCCGACCATGCCTCGTGGGACGCGCTAGCCACGAGTGTGTCCAAGCCGGACACGGCCAAGGCTGGCAAAGACCTCCGCGATTTTTACTCTCGGACAGCCGAGCAGTACTTTCGCACCGTGCGGGGGATCATAAAGGAAACCGCCCCGCATCAACTGTATCTCGGCTGCAGGTTCGCATGGGTGAATCAGCTCGCGGCGGCCGAGGCCGCGAAATACTGCGATATTGTGAGTTACAATCTTTACAAGCGCGGCATAGCGGACTTCAAGTTCAACGGTGGCCGCGACTTGCCTTTGATAATAGGCGAATTTCATTTTGGAGCGCTCGACCGCGGCATGTTCCATACCGGGCTCGTGCCCGTGGCCAACCAGAATTCGCGAGCCGCTGCCTATGGGTCCTACGTTCGGGGCGCGTTGCGCCACCCGCAGGTGGTCGGCACGCACTGGTTTCAATACCAGGACGAGCCCACGACGGGCCGCGTCTACGACGAGGAGAATTACCAGATAGGGTTAGTGGACATCGCGGACACGCCGTACTCGGAAACGATAACCGCCAGCCGCGCTGTGGCGGGGGAGCTGTACCGAATTCGGATCGAACCATGAGAGCCATCCGGCACTCGATTCCAGTCATGAACAAGACCGCACTCATCACCGGCGCTTCTCGCGGCATAGGACGCGGCATTGCACTCGAACTGGCTTCCACCGGATGGGACCTGTTGCTCAACTACGCGTCCAACCACGAAGCAGCGCGCCGGACGGTTGCTGACTGCATCGATGGCGCGACGGCCAGAGGCAAGACAATCAGCGCCCTGACATGCCAAGCCGATGTGAGCAACGCCGCCGACCGCGAGCGCCTGCTGGATTTCGCGCGGAGCAAAACCGATCGTCTTGATCTACTGGTCAGCAACGCCGGTGTTGGCCCCACCGTGAGAGCCGATTTGCTCGACGTGGGCGAGGCGAGTTTCGATCGTTTGATAGCGATCAACGTAAAGGGCCCGTTTTTCCTCACCCAAGCCGTCGCGCGCTGGATGGTCGACCAGGTCGGCATTCGCGGGGCTAGTGATCCAGCGGCACGCGGAGCGGCGGATGCGTATCGGCCGAAGATCGTGATTGTGTCGTCGATCTCGGCCTACACCGCGTCCGTCAACCGCGGCGACTACTGCGTTTCCAAAGCCGGGCTATCGATGCTCACTCCGCTTTTCGCGGCGCGGCTTGCGTCGCACGGTATTCCTGTATTCGAAATACGCCCAGGCATCGTCGCCACTGACATGACCGCCGCGGTGCAAGAGAAATACGACAACCTCATCGCCCAGGGCGTAACGCCCATCCGCCGCTGGGGCCAGCCAGCGGACGTGGCCAAGGCCGTGCTTGCCATCGCCCAGGACTTGTTCCCGTTCAGTACTGGCGAGGTCTTCAATGTCGACGGCGGTTTTCATCTGCGGACCTTATGATCGCAACATGAACACTCCAGATGCGCCGGCTCTTCTTAGTGGCGACCTTGCGCTCGCCGCCGATACTTGCGGCAGTCGCCAGAGCGCGGCTACGCCCTCGTTCACGGACCGAATGCGTGACGAGTCTTATGTTATCAAGCCCTCCATCGAACGCGGGCTGACACGCCGCGCTTTTGCATCTTCAATCACGCTGGCGGGAGCAGCGCTCACGGCGGGCGTGGTTTCCCCCGGCTCGGAGCCGCGCTCCACGTTCAAGATCGGCTTTGACAATTTCTCTCTGCGCGAGTTGGGCTGTAAAGCGCCGCGTTTGATCGATTATGCGGCCGAGCTTGGTTTGGGTTCGCTTTTCATGACGAACCTCGATGCTCTCGAATCGTTTGAGGACGGGTATTTGAGGGAGGTTCGGTCGCGCGCGCGCGACAAGGGCATAGG
>JAXDCU010000239.1:0-3243 GCA_034677645.1 Verrucomicrobiia bacterium | reverse complement strand
GACGCGTGTCGTGAGGCTCGACATCGGGGCGGTGGAGTATTCTGGAGAAGTCCAAGCCTCTAGCCTTCCAGAACGTGATCGCCTCGTTGACCTCGATCAAATCCGAGCGACCAATCAGACTGTCCATCTTGCGGACGCCGAGCAGGGCCATGTGCTCGCGGGTCTCTCGCGCGACCATGGTCAGGAAATTCACGACATATTCAGGCTTGCCGGTGAAGAGCCTGCGCAACTCAGGGTTCTGGGTGGCGATGCCCACCGGGCATGTGTTTTTGTGACAGGCGCGCATCATTACGCAGCCGAGCACCACCAGGGCCGCTGTTGCGAACCCGAACTCCTCCGCGCCGAGCATTGCTGCGATGACCACGTCACGCCCGGTCTTCAGTTGACCGTCAGTCTGGAGCCTGACCCGACTGCGGAGGTTGTTGAGAACGAGCGTCTGCTGGGTTTCCGCCAGGCCCAATTCCCAGGGGACGCCCGCGTGGCGCAGCGAGGAGAGAGGCGAGGCTCCAGTGCCACCATCGTAACCGCTGATCAAGACCACGTCGGCATGGCCTTTGACGACTCCCGCGGCGACAGTGCCGACACCAACCTCGGAGACGAGCTTTACCGAAATGCGGGCGCCGGGATTCGCGCATTTGAGGTCGTACATCAACTGCTTGATGTCCTCAATCGAGTAGATGTCGTGGTGGGGCGGAGGCGAAATCAAGCTTACGTACGGGATCGAGTGCCGGGTCTTGGCGATCCAGGGATAAACCTTGTCCCCGGGAAGTTGGCCGCCCTCGCCCGGTTTGGCGCCTTGGGCGATCTTGATCTGGAGATCGCGGGCATTGACAAGGTACTCAGCGGTGACGCCGAACCTTCCGCTCGCGATCTGCTTGATCGCGCTGCGCCGGCTGTCGCCGTTGGGAAGCGGCACATAGCGGTCGGGGTCTTCGCCACCCTCGCCGCTGTTGCTCATGCCGCCGAGGCGGTTCATGGCGATTGCGAGTGTCTCGTGTGCCTCCTGGCTGATTGAGCCGAAAGACATGGCGCCCGTGACAAAACGTTTGACGATCTCGGTCTCGGGTTCGACTTCATCGATCGGGACCGGCTGCGCGGCCTTGAACCGGAAAAGGCCTCGGAGCGTGCTTTGTTGGCGCTCCTGGTCGTTGATCAGAGCCGCGTATTTCTTGTAGAGGTCATAGTCGTTCCGGCGTGCCGCTTGCTGGAGGTAATGGATCGAGTCTGGACTCCACATGTGCCGCTCGCCGTCCTTGCGGTACGCATAGTGGCCGCCGCTTGACAGAATTTTCCGCGCGGTGTTCTCAGGCGCGTGAGCTGACAGGTACCTCGCGTTCGCCTCGCGAGCAATTTCATCCAGACCTATGCCCTCGATGCGCGAAGCGGTGCCTTCGAAGTACCTGCCGATCACTTCACTGTTGAGACCAACCGCCTCGAACACTTGGGCGCCCCGGTAGCTGCGCAGAGTCGAGATGCCCATCTTGGACATGATCTTCAACAGACCTTTGCAGAGAGCTTTGATGTAGAGCTCGATCGCCTCGGTGGCGCCGATGTCCTTGCTGAGCCGGTTCCTGAGTGCAAGGTCGGCCACTGTCTCATAGGCAAGGTAAGGATTGATGGCCGACGCGCCGTAGCCCAATAGAATCGCCATGTGCATGACCTCGCGCGCCTCGCCTGTCTCGATGACGATGCCGACCCCTGTGCGCGTCTGTTTGCTCAGAAGATGTCGATTCACCGCCGACACCGCCAGCAGGGCTGGAATGGCCATTTTCCCATCCGGCAGGTCGCGGTCGCTCAGAACCAGAATCCGGTGGCCATCCGCAACCGCCGACTCGGCTTGAATGCAAAGCTCCTCGAGAGCCGCCGCGAGATCACGCCCAGTACCGCCCGCCGGAAATTCGATTGGCAGAGTATGACAGGCGAAGTCGACAAGATTGAGGCTTCGGATACGTGAGAGGTCCTCGTTTGAGAGGATCGGATGGCTGAGCTTCAGCAACCGTGCCTGCTGTGGGCCCTCTGCCAGGATGTTGTCGGGCGAGCCGATGAACGTCATGAGGGACATCACCAGTTCCTCGCGAATCGAGTCGATTGCCGGATTGGTGACCTGCGCGAAAAGTTGCTTGAAGTACCAGTAGAGAAGCTGAGAGTGCTCCGACAGAACGGCCAGCGGCTCGTCAGCGCCCATCGATCCGATTGGTTCACTGCCGGTCGTGGCCATTGGGTCCAGGATGAACTTGAGGTCCTCGCGCGTGTAACCGAAATACTTCTGGCGCAGCGGAATGCTCCCGGTGTCGGGCGTGACCGGCGCAACGGCGCTGAAGAAGCCGTGGATCGCAACCTGGTTCTCTTCCACCCAGCGGCGATATGGCCGGCGCCGCGCCAGACGCATCTTGATCTCAACGTCCTTGAGCACACGCCGCCCCGCCAAGTCTACCAGGATCATCTGACCCGGCCGGAGAGCCCCTTTCTCACGCACCTGCTCCGGCGGAATGTCCAGGACACCCGCCTCGGAGGCGAAAACCATGAAGCCATCCCGCGTGATGGTGTAGCGCGCGGGTCGGAGCCCGTTCCGGTCGAGCAGGGCGCCGACCGTGCGACCGTCCGTGAAAGCGACGGCTGCCGGGCCATCCCACGGTTCCATCAGGCCGGCGTGGTACTCGAAAAAGCCGCGCAGGTCAGGTCCGATTGGGTACTTCGATCCCCACGCCTGCGGGATGAGCATCAGCATTGCGTGGTCGAGGCTTCGGCCGCCGTTAACCAGCAACTCCAGTGCATTGTCAAGACATGCGGAGTCACTACCGCCCTCGTCAATCACCGGAATGAGCTTGGCGATGTCGTCGCCAAACAAGTCGGACTCTAGGTCGCGTTCGCGCGAGCGCATCCAATTCAAGTTGCCTTTCAAGGTATTGATTTCGCCGTTGTGGGCGAGGTAACGGAAAGGCTGGGCCAACTCCCACGATGGGAAGGTATTTGTGCTGTAACGCTGGTGCACTACCGCCAGCGCGCTCTCGAACAGCGAATCGTTAAGGTCTGCATAGAACGCGGAGACTTGCGTGGCCATCATCAGCCCCTTGTAAACGATCGTACGGGAGGAAAAGCTGGGCACATAGAATCGTGCGGGCTGACCGAGCAATTGCGCCACGGCTTTCTCGCACTGCCGCCGAGCGACGTACAGCTTTCGCTCGAAGCCGTCATCACGCGGGTAGCCACTTTCCAGGAACCGGGTAGGGACCGATTCCACTC
>JAXDCU010000238.1:0-2769 GCA_034677645.1 Verrucomicrobiia bacterium | reverse complement strand
AACGCAGGGCGGGAGGCATGCCTCCGACCTCGACGTGGAAAGGCAATTCCGTGCCAATCAACCTTAGGCTGACGGTCTCGGTGCGGTATTGGTGACCCGACAAGTCCGTGACGACCGCGCGGAAAGGATGCAGCCCGGCTCCAAGCAGTCCGCCTTGAACGGTCAGGGTCGCGGACGGTTGGTTCGAAACGGCGCTGAGGAGGCCACCCGTGCCAAACAACTCGATCTTGCGCGCGTTTCTTGCGTTCGCGGACACGAGAAATGGCAACGGAGCCTCGGCGGCGACGTCTGTGTCGCTCATCAGGAAGGCTATCGTGGCACGCAAACGCGTGTTGGCGACATACACCATGAGCGGGGCGCGAGTCTGGGTTCGGACGTGACTTCCCTCGTAGGCGACCGCGGTGAGTTCGTGCCAGCCATCCGCGAGTGTCGTGGTGTCGAGCGGGAACGAGAATGTCAGGTTTGTGGTGCCCGCGGCGACATAGAGATGGTTGCGAGGTCGCAGATCGCCGATATTGCTGTCGAGGCGGTTGGTTCTGGCGGGGAGGAACGCGAAGCTGGGCGAACCCGACCACAAGAGCTGGATACCGATGCCGGTTGGGCCTGGGGATCGGGCGCGCAGTGTGAAGCCAGCCAACGGTTTGTTGTCGACTTGTCCGCTGCCATAGTCCTCCGGCGCTACGCCATCGACTGCCCGGAGCTCGGAATGCGCGGCGATGTTTTGGTAAAGCGCGACAACCAGGTCAGACAGAGCACCATCGGCGGTTGTGTTGGTTCTGCTAATGCTGACGCGGATGCCGTTTGTCTTGAGGACATCGAGTTGCAGCCAGTCGCCCACGGCGGGCTGGCCGCTCACGGCCAGGTCAGCACAGGCGAATCCCGTCGAGTCGAGGACCCGCTCGAGGCCGGCTCTGAGCCCTGTGGGGGCGGCGGCCCCGGCGCCGGCCGCGGCTGTGGCTGAGACGGATATCGAAGAGCCTGATCTGAGCGGATTCAGGGTTTGGAGCTCTATCCGGTCGCCTCGATCATAAGCGATGACGCCGGTTGTGTTGGTAATGGTGTGGAGATTCAAAGCAGCGACGAGACCGGATGCGACCGATTTAATCGTAGCGTCGGGAGGCACGGTGTAGTGGACGCGCTTGCGGTTGATAGTGACGGTGAGGACGTTGCCGGCCGCGGGAGCCATGTTTGTCAGTGTGAGGAGGAACTTGCCGTCGAGAAACAAGTCCACCTGTTGCAGTGGCTGATCGGGGTGTGCGGCGCGGAGCGCAAGCGAGAGGTTGGTGGTGCCGGAGAGCATTGCAGTATCCGATATAGCAAGCCAGGAAAGCGCGCCGGGGCGGGCGAACGGGGAGGCCAGCGGTTCTCCCACGATGAGGCCCTGATATGGATGGGTGACGCTCATGTAGTAGGACTCGGCGAGGGAGAACCCGCGTGCCTGGTAGAAATAGTTCTCCGGGTTCGGGAATTTGGCGGTGTAGTTGCAGGGTTCGAGCACGGTGCCGTAGCTTCCAGCAGCGCCGGCGGCAAGGAACGCCAGGAGGTTTGTTTGTCCGGTCGCTTCGAAGAGGATGCCTCCGAACGAAGTGAGGCTGTCGGCCATGGCGCCTGGGGCGAAAGCGTTTTTGGCGAGGGTCAAGCGCGCAAGGCCGGTTTGGAGTCCCAGTATGTTCGTCAGGCTGGCTGGCGAGTCGAGGTTCGTTCGGACTAGCGCTGGTGCGCCGCGGATTCGCGCGTCGAAGATGGCATTGTCAAAAGCGGCGTGTCGCACGCTGCGTGCCGCGTCCGAGGTGCGTGCGAGCCAGACGGTCTGAGTCGGGAATGAGTTGTCGCTTACAACGCCTTGGTCCACGACCCTGCGCGCGGCTTCGAGCGTGTCGCCGGTGATCATTGTAGTCAGGCAAGCGCTGGCTGGCGGACCATGGGATCGGGCGGAATTGAACGAGTTTTCCGAGAACGCGTAACGGTTGGTCGCGTTGTTGGGCAGCGTGCACGATGGACCGTATGGGGACGTGTCCTGGTCGGGTTTGAATCCGTAGAACAGAACTGACGTCGTGCTGTTCACGCCGTTTGTGTCGCCGACCTGGTAGGGAATGCCCATTGACAGCAGGACATAGTCAATCTGGTTTGTGAGTCCGCGCTCCGCAAGGGCACTGGCAAGAGGATCGATCAAGTGCGTTGAGCACTCGGTCCGCGTCCAACGTATCTTCCCGCCCGGCCAGGAAGTCAGGCGAACGAGGTTCGCCGCTGGCACGCCTCGTTGTTCGCGGTAGTAGTTGCCAAGCTCCACTGAGGTGGGGTCGCGTTGGTTGACCACTATCGCCACGTTCAGGCCACTACCGCCGCCATACGCTGAAGACAAAAGGCAAAACCATGCGCTTGTGGCGACAAGCGCCCCAACGACCCGACTGCCATAAACTGTGCTGCCCACTCGAACTGTGTAGTGCGTCACCCCTCAACTAGTTCCCAGGCGACGAGCCGCTGTGGCGGCGATCGTGCTGGTTCTGGTCTGCGTTGCTCACTTCTTTCGCGGCGGGTTTGCGATGCTCGACCGAGCATGCGGATGACATTCACGTGCCCACGCCGAAGCGCGGCAATATGTACTTCATGAGCACGAACCAAACCGCCAGCGCTCCGATTACGTAAAGGAAGTCCATGATTCGAGGATTCTTGTTTTCGATCAGAGTATCTCAGCCATGGCAAATATCAAATCCCGCGGTGCTGGGTGTCTGATTGCAGGGCGGGCGTCAGTTCATTAGGAAGCCGCGG
>JAXDCU010000237.1:0-6421 GCA_034677645.1 Verrucomicrobiia bacterium | reverse complement strand
GAAGCTTGTTAGCCCAGGGGCCAAGGTCAACAATCCACGGATTCAGCGTCAGCGGGCGGACGGGTTCGAAGTCCTGTTTGATGTGCAATGTCCTCATCAGGAACTGCGCCGCCGGCACCAACGCGTGCAACGTCGTCACGCGGATGCCGCGTCTGGTGCGCGCAAGGTTCTTGCGCGCGTTCTTCGGATCGCCAGGATCGAACGGTGGACCGCCGAGATACTCGTCGAACAGACGCATCTTGTCCGAGGCCGACGTGCAGCGGCCTTCGACGACCGTCCCCGCGTGGCCCAGCGAGATGTTGCGCCCTTCGGCAAACGCGCCCGCCACGAACACCAGAATCGGCTTCGAGTACTTCCGCCGCATCATGAACTCGATGGCATCGCGCTCGTAAGTGCCACCGGGCTCGACATAGAGCACCACTATCTCCGTTCGCTTGTCCTTCTCAGCCAGAGCAAGAAAGTCCTTCAGCGGCGTCAGGATCAGCGTATCCTTGCCGGTCGAGATGCCGAACGAAACGCCCAGACCAGCCGATTGCAGATAGGAAGCAATCGTGTTCACCATGTTTCCGGAGTTCGAGACGATCGTCGCGCTTCCGGGAATGAACGATTCCCGAGGCGAGTCACCACCCACCGCGCCCACTCGCACTCCAGCTTGTGCGTTGATCACACCCAGCGTGTTGCAGCCAATGATGTCCATTTGCGCCAGATCGCACAGGCTCTTGAGCTTGGCCGTCACCTCAACCGATACGTGTTCCGTGATGACGAAAACCGTGTCGACCGTACCTTCGCCGTTCTCGACCACTTCCTTGACGTCGCCGTACACGGCCTCCGGGGGCGAATAGACTATCACCTTGCTGGGCCGTTCCTTGGTCGGAAGGCCTTTCAGTAGTTCCTCGAACTGGCCAAACACGCGAATGTCCCTTCCCCCTGGCACCTTGATAAACTCGTTGTCCTTACCCAAGGCCCATCCACCCACAATGTTGTCGCAGTATTGCTGCGAGACGATGCTGACGCGCGTCGCTTCGCGTCCCGTCACGTTGGAGACGGCCACGCGGTGGCCTTTGTTGAGAATGCTCGAAAGTGAAGTGGCGATCATGATCTGCCTTCCTGCCTGAGCTTGTCGCACTCACGCATAAGCGATACGGCATATTCAGCCACAAGCGTGATCGGCGTGTCGGGACCGAAAAACACGTGTGGCAGATTTAAATTGGTGAGCGTCTTGCGCAACGCGACAATCCCTTGCACCAAGTGCGCTCCGCCCCGCCCCACCACAACCGGAATCCAGATCGGGCCTTTGGCGTCCACGCATTCCTGCAACGCGTCCGCGATGGCCGAGAACGTCACGTCGATGAGTGTATTGTTCGCCTTGCCGCCCAGAACCAGCAACAGAGCGCATTTGTGGAGATGGTGCTCGAAACAGAGCGCGGCCGTCTTCTTCATTCGCTCGTATGGGGGATTCCCGCCAAAGTCCGAGAGGAAAACGGGCTCACCGCCAAGCTGCGTCAGCGTCTCGGTAACAATCGTGCTGGCCCCGCCGCCAAACAGCAGCGGCAGAATCTTCGTGCCGCCCAGCGAAGAGACATGCGCCTGACCTTGGTGGCTCGATGCCGCCCACGCGTTCATCTCCGCCTCAAACGCCGTCTCCTGCGACGGGTATTCAGGCCAAACCAAGCCGAGGTCGCGCGTCTTGAAATTGTTTTCGTCAAACGTGGCCTTGAAGTCGCACGCCCATATCCGGCAGTCTTTCGTCGCCCGCCACGGGTTCACTTCGCAGCTCAACATCCCCGTCGATATGAACATATCCCACAGGTTCACAAACACGACGCTGAGCCGCGAATTCAGTTTGCCCTTCACCCCCAGTTTCGTCAGCGCCTCCGACGCTTGGTAGGCATTCAGCCCCTGAAAGACGTTCAACGGCACCGTCACCTTGTCTTTCTCCGCCACCGACTCGACGTCCACCCCGCCCCGGAGCGACACCGTGAACGACGGCGAAAGAGCGTGTGAGTCGTAGCTGATGGCCGTGAAAACCTCTAGGTCAGCAGGAACCAACTGGACGATGTAGGCCCCGCGGGGATTCTGCCCGTGAATCTCCTCGGCCGCGACTTCGCGAAGCGCACGGAGCGCGTCGCGCGGACTCTCGACTTGCCGCACCAAACCAGCTTCGCCCCGTTTGCCAGCCAGTACGTCCGGCTTGACAACGCCCGCGCCCCATTTGCCAAGTTTCTCCTTGAGCTTCGACTGCGTCACCGGCTCCGACAGATGCTCCGGCACCGGAATCTTGTACAGTGGCGCGAAGTGTTCGAGAAAGACCAGCTCGCCGATTCGAGTGTTTGTCATGTTGCGGATGGGAACAGGCTGATTTGCGACGCTCGACGAGGATGAGAGATATCTTGGGCGGGCGCGACTCAAGGTATTGACGTCGAGAGCAATCCAAGTCCGGTGGGTTTACATTGGCCGCGATTATGCCGTCTTGAGCTGATCGCGATTCTCCCACACCTTCAAAATAGCGTCGGCTATGTCGTCCATGTCCTCCCGTGACCCAAGGAGCGGCCCTGATGCCCAGAGCATCGCCATTTCCTGGCAAACACGGTCGCAGTTTGGGCAGGTCATTTCCTCGCGGAATTGCTTTAGGCGGCGCTCGCCGTACATCTTTTGATAGACCTTGTCTTGCACGACACGGTCCACCCAGGGCTCGCGATGCAATCCCCGCTCAATGTAAGGGCTAAGACTGACACCCTCGGCCGCGACTGCCTTGAGAAATCGGCTCCTGTCAACGTCGTTGAAATGCTCCTTTCGGTACGACATCGTGTACAGATAGAACGAGCCGCTGCCAGTGCCCGGGTAGAGCTTCTGCGGCACGGCCCCAGGACACCCTTTCAGTCTGGATGTGAGATATGCGGCATTGGCGTTGCGGCGCTGAAAACGCTCCTGCACGCCGGCCAGTTGACCGAGCAGAACCGCTGCCTCGAATTCGTTCATCCTATACTTGGGTCCGATCGTTTCGGTCCGCCCTTTGCGGTTGGTCCCGTGATTGTGAACTGTGTAGCACCTGTCCATAAGTGCTTCGTCGTCGCCAATGATCGCCCCGCCTTCACCGCAGGAGATTGTTTTGCTGGTCTGGAAACTGAAGCAACCGACTTGCGCGATCGTCCCAAGTTTCTTGCCGCCGTACTCGCCCAAATGCGCCTGGCATGCATCCTCGATCACGGCCAAATTGTGCTTTCGCGCCAACGCCATGATCGCGTCCATGTCCGCCGGTTGGCCCATCATGTGGACAGGCATCAGAGCGCGCGTGTTCTCGGTAATCCTCCGCTCGACGTCAGCCGGATCGAGTTGGAACGATTCAAGATCAAGATCGGCCAGAACGGGCAACGCTCGCGCGGACAGAATCGATGCGATCGTGCCCGGATCGGTGTAGGGCGATGTAATGACTTCGTCGCCGGGGCCAATCCCCAATGCCTCCACGCACGTGTGCAACGATTGCGTTCCTGAGCCCGTGGCGATGCAGAACTTGGAACCCATCAGTTGAGCATATTCCTTCTCAAACGTGGGAACCGTGCCTGACGATGACTGAATGCGGCACCAGATGCCGCTCTTGGTTGTCTTGGTCACCGAGTCGAGGACCTTCTCGTCGCAGTACGGCCACGAAGGCCAGGCCTTGCCTTTCCGGACCGGTTCACCACCGAGCACCGCCAGTTTGCCAGCCCGCCTCGCGGCATTTCCACCGTGCGCAGGCAGAATACTCGAAGCCAAAACCGCGGCAGACCCTGCCGAGGAGGCAGCGAGGAACTGTCGCCGATTCAGTTCATGTTTGCTCATAAACGCTCTGTCTTTCTTTCAACGCACGCTTACTCAACAAGAGCCACCGCCGAATCGACTCTTCCCCTTCAACATCTCCGCGATCTTCGACAATAACAGTTGGCTGGGCAATCGCAAAATCACGCTGGATTCAATGTCCCCCCCGCGAAGGCCTGACATGAAGCTGCTAAACCGCCAAGTTATCTCCAGCGGTTTGCTCCACAGCGTCGGAAGACTACAGCGCTCCACACCGTCGCGCCCCGCCGCGATGCCCTGATCGTTTTGCAGTTGTCTCGCCAGCGTCGCCTGTTATCGTCCAGTCAAGCCTATGACATTGGAGACAACATCGAGATGGATTGCGCGTGTGCCGCTCTTCGTTGTCTTCCTGACTGCGTGGGCGGAGGCTCAGACCAATGGAATATCCAGGTTTTGTTTCCGTGAGCCGGAATTGGTCGCCTACGTCCTGCATCCAATGTCAACGGCCCTTCATGCGGCGTCCCCACCGGCGTCAAACACTCTCCGTGCCAGGCGAGAGACCGGCCCCGTCAACTGGATCGAACTTGGCGATCGTGTGGTGCTGCGGCTCCAACCGGGGACGAACATCAGAGACATTCTCAAGAACTCAGTGTTGCGCCAATACCGGCAAGTCTCCGCGAATCTGTTTGTTCTGCGGGCGCCTGATGCTCTCAGTGCCGCTCGCGAAGCTGACCGCCTCGCCCGTGTTGAAGGGATCGACTTGAGTCATCCGGTCCGGCGCCAGCCGGCGAAACTCCACTACCGCTATTCTCCCTCGCCTTCAGACCCTTACTTTGCGCGTCAATGGCATTTGGAAAACAGAGACACTAACACAGGTCACTCCCTCGGATGTGACATGAACCTTCGATCGGCTTGGGCCGACAACCGTGGAAGTGGGGTCGTGATTGCAATCGCGGACCAGGGTTTGGAAACAGCCCATCCTGACTTGGCGGCGAACGTCTCGCGAGTGCATGACCACAACTTCTTGACCGGCACGGGCAACGGGACCCCCATGTCAAGCAGCGCTCCTCATGGCACGGCGGTGGCCGGCCTCGCAGCCGCCGTCGGCGACAACGACAAGGGCGTGGTGGGAGTTGCCCCCCAAGCGCCACTGGCAAGCTGGGTCATCTTCGACGCCTATGATTACCTCGCCGACGAAGAAGCCGTGATGGATGCTTTCCAGTACAAGTCCAACTTGGTGAGTATCCAGAACCATAGCTGGGGTAACGCAAGCCTGGCCCAGCTCTCATTGGGCGCTCTCCCATCTCAGGGTATCGAAAACGCAGTCGTCAATGGACGGTCAGGCCTGGGCGTCGTCATTGTGCGCTCCGCTGGTAATGAACGGGACTACCTTAACGATGTGAACGACGACGGATACGGCCAGGACCCCCGCGTGATTACAGTGGGCGCGGTGCGCATCAATGGCCAGTCCACCAGTTACACCACCCCAGGCGCGCCCGTCTTGGTCGCAGCGCTCAGTGGCGACCGCGACGTTGGTACCCCTGACGGCGGAACCACAAACTACGCCACACTCTGCACCACCGATCGCCATGGCAGCCTCGGTTACAACACCGACTCCTCCAGCGGTACCGGTGACTACGCATTCGCCTCTACAGGTTTCAGCGGCACATCCGGCTCCGCCCCCCAAATCGCTGGTTTGTGCGCACTGATCCTCAATGCTAATCCGCAATTGACGTGGCGCGACGTCCAACAAGTATTGCTCCTCTCCGCCCGCCAGCTCGACCCAGCCGACCCAGACCTGCGAATCAACGGCGCCGGTCTCGCCGTCAACCACGCGGTCGGCTTCGGAGTCCCTGACGCCGGTTACGCCCTCCGCTTGGCGCGTGCCTGGCATAATCGCCCCTCGCGCACCAATGTCACCGTGTCCGCCGGACCCGTGGTGAGCATTCCTGACGATGGCTTACGCTTGTTGGTGTTTGGGACTGAGGTGCCGTCCACGATCAGTTCCATTCCCGCCTCGCCAAGCGAAGCGCCTCATCCTGACTCACCGACTCAAGTTGTGCCCCTTGTAGATGTTGGGCAGGCACTCGCCCCGATCACGGCGGATTTGACTGGCAAAGCGGCGCTCATTCAGCGCGGCGTTAACTACTTCGCCCAAAAACTCGGCTACGCCGCCGATGCCGGAGCTGAATTCGCCATCGTGTACAACAACGTGGGAACCACTGAGCGCGTGTTCATGGGCGGGGGCGACTTGGCATTCGTCCCCATCCCCGCGGTCATGATAGACAAGGCTTCCGGCGATGCGCTTCGCGAGTATGTCGCATCAGCCCCGGACGCAACAGCGCGACTCCAGCTAAACAGCGCAAGACTAGAACTCTCTGTCACCAACACGCTAGTGTGCGAGCATGTCCAATTGCGCGTGCGTTTTTCACACCCTCGCCGGGCCGACGTGCGCTTGACGTTGGTTTCGCCTGCTGGCACGCGCAGTGTGCTTCACCATTTCAACGGCGACACCGGTTCGTCACTCGGCGATTGGACGTTCTATAGCGCGCGCCATTTCTTCGAGACGAGCTTCGGCACTTGGCAAGTCGAGATAACCGATGAACACCCATCCCAGATGGGGCGGATTAACGGTCTGGAACTGACC
>JAXDCU010000236.1:0-3347 GCA_034677645.1 Verrucomicrobiia bacterium | reverse complement strand
GTTTCTGGATAGACCGCAGCATTGTGGCGTCGTTTGATTATGCGGTGCGGCTGATGGAGTTTCCGCAAGGTGTGGTTGGCGTTTAGCTGGCGACGTATCTTCTGCCCACACACTCGGCCCTGGCCGCCGAGAAGCGATATCCCGAATTCCGATCGACTCTGCGGGAGGGACTTGGACATCTGCTTTTTTTCAACCTGCTTGCCTCGGTGCTTTTGTTGGTATTGGCCGAGCCGATTGTGCGGCTGCTTTTTGAGCGAGGGCGATTTACAGAGGCATCGACTCAACGGGCTGCCGTTGCGCTGGCATGTCTGGCGCCCGGACTTGTGGCGTTCTCAACGGCGAACATACTCGCCCGGGCATTCTTCGCCCTAGGCGACACGCGGACACCGATGGTGATCAGCATTGGGTGTTTGGTGCTTAATCTGGTTTTTTCGCTATGGCTTGTTGGGCCGTTCAAGCAGGGTGGTCTTGGGGTGGCCAACACGATGAGCTCCGTGTTCAATGTCTGGCTCCTGTTGCGCATGTTGCGCCGCAAGCTCAAGCACCTCGATATGGCCGGACTGGTCCCGGTGCTCTCGTCACTGCTGGGCGCGACTGTCGTGGCCGGCTTTGTGGCGTGGGCCGCCGTCAGGTTATGGGGCCGGCACTTGGGACACGCCACGCTCCCGCTCAAGCTAGGCGAAGTGTTTGTTCCGATATGTGTCGCCTCGCTGGCGTATTGGGTGTTGGCGTGGTGGTTGCGCGTTCCTCAGGCGCGCGAAGTCACGGCTTTGTTGAAACACCGGCTCCGTCCACCATCATCCGGCGGTTGAACGCCACGCAATCGGCATAGCGCACGCCGGTTCCTCCAAAAATGTCGAGCGCGGACCCTATGGTCAGGTGCACCTTCCCCCCTCCCAACCGCGTGACCGTCTCGAGGTCCATCAGTGACCTGGCGCCGCCAGCGTACGTGACGGGGACTGGGGCTGCTTCGGCAAGGAGAGCGACGAGTTGTTCGTCAATCCCGAGTCCAAGGCCTTCGACGTCCACCGCATGAACGAGGAACTCCGCGCATGACTCGGAGAATCCCACTAGTGTCTCCCGATTCAGACGCATGTCGGTGAAGCGCTGAAAACGGTCCGCGACCACGAAATACACTCCGCCTTTCGCGCGGCAGCTCAGGTCCAGCACCAGACGTCCGGCGCCAACTGCGCGAACCAGCGTATCGAGACGCGCCTGATCGAACCGCCCTTGGCGGAAAAGCCAGGATGTTACGATGACATGCGAGGCGCCCGCGTCGAGCCAGGCGCTGGCATTGTCGGCTCTGATGCCGCCACCGAGCTGCAGGCCGCCGGGATAGGCGCCCAGAGCCGCGCGCGCCTGGGCCTCGTTGCCCGGTCCGAGCATGATCACGTGACCGCCCTTGAGCCTGTCCCGCCGGTACAGAGCCGCATAATGCTCCGCGGGTTGGTCGGACACGAAATTCGTCCGCAAGTTGCCCGGATCGTCCGTGAGCGAGCCGCCGACGATCTGTTTCACCCTGCCCTCGTGCAGGTCAATGCATGGGCGGAACATTGGTCAGGTTCGGGATCGCGGCCTTCGCTGGCCGATCTCCCGGCTAGGGCGCCAGAGGCTTGGGTTGAGCTGCGTCCCACTCGGCGCGGCTGACTTCCCGTGTTTCGTGAATGAAGACAAAGCCCCCTTTCTTGTTGCCCATCACGATGTCAGGCAACCGGTCGCCGTTCAGATCAGCGGCGGCGACCTGCGTGCCTACACCCGAATCACCGTCAATGAGGTGCGGGACGTAGTCGACGGCGCCGTCCGACCCGCGGGTGAGCCGGAACCAATAAAGCACGGCGGGCGCATTGGGTTCGGGATCGCCCTGAGGCCCGTGAGCCCAGAAACGCTTGCCGGTCACGATGTCCTTGAGACCGTCGCCGTCCATATCGATGAGGTCGATGGCGTGGACTTGGGAGAACTTGACGCCGTACTTGTTCTCTTGTGGCGTCTTGTTCATGAAAAGATGCGGTTTGAAGCTGACACGGTTTCCGTCGCGAACCTGCTCAAACCAAGCCAGGCCGTAGCCGTGCGCCGAGTAGCATGTGATCACGTCGTTGAGCTTGTCGCCGTTGACGTCATAGGCGTGCATCTGCGCGCCTCCTATCGGCACGCCGGGGTCGGCGGATGGGCTAAACGCGACCTCATGTCTTGTCCAAACCGGATCGCCCGCGCACGATACTGGCTGTTCCCACCAGCCGTCCTTTTCAAGCAAGTCAATGCGGCCATCGCCGTTCACATCGCCGACACCAATGCCATGTGTGTATTTGTGGTAGTTGTTGTTGGGCGTGATCGGATGAACGAGCCATGGCTTGGCGGCTCCGGTGGGGTCAGGACTGGCATAGACGAAGAAACCTTTCGAGTTGCAAACAAGCTCGGGCGGGTCACCTCCAACCAAGTTAGCGAAGAGTGGCGACTCGTTGTCGGTCATGTCGATGGCGACGTGGCGTTCCCAGTGTGAAGCGCCTCCCCTGGGGTTTTCGTACCAGTGCGTTGCTTCGCCCGGCAAACCGACAACCAGAATGTCAACCCAAGTGTCGCCGTTGAAATCCCAAGCCCACGTGAAGAAGTTGTCTGAGTAAGCATTGTTGGTTCCGAGAGCTCCCTCATACCCGGGCAAGCTCTCTTCGGCGCCGTCAGGCCGTTTGCGCTTGAAGGTGGCTTTGGCGGGACGGTACTCGTGCCGTGTCGTGAAACCAGGTCCCTCCCACCAGAACGGCCCATAAACGACGTCCATGACGCCGTCGTGGTTGAAGTCGCCGTACCAGGCTCCCTCAGCCCAGAAATGCGGCGTCAACTGGATGCGTTTGAACGTGTGGAGCAAGGAAGGTTGAGCGCCAAGCGCCACTGACGCGCCAACCATAAGAGCCAATGCGAATAGCCACTTCCTCATGGGCAACTGTTTGCCACGTCCACCTTTCGCGGTCAAGCCGCCGGAAAGCCCCCCCAATGCTCGCGCAATCTCACCGCGAACGGCTCTGACTCGATGCCTCATCGACGCCGTCCATGTGGCCCACCGCGGGGAACGGCTGATGTTCATGGAGGATGCTTTAGGGATATTATCGCGCAGCGCGCGCTTGCGCGCGCTTTCGTGCGCGACGTAGATTGACTTCATGTCGCACGCTGATTTTGTTCACTTGCATGTGCACACCGAGTACTCGCTGCTGGACGGCGCTTGTCGTCTGGACAGGCTCGCGGACCTGGCGCGCGAGCTTCGGTTTCCGGCGTTGGCGATAACGGACCACGGCGTGCTTTACGGGGCCGTGGACTTCTATAAGGCGACCCGCGCGAGAGGCATCAAACCGATAATT
>JAXDCU010000235.1:0-5077 GCA_034677645.1 Verrucomicrobiia bacterium | reverse complement strand
CGGCTTTCTTTGAGAAAATCGTTGAAAGGCGCCACCATTTCGTCGAGGCGCAGGTCGCTGAAATTGGCTGTGATCTTCTTGAGATCGCTGGCGACCGTGTCGAGCTTGGAAATCAAGACGCCGAAATCGGCCTGCTCATATGTCTCGATTTCCTGATCGTCGGTCTCGATTGGGCGGCCGCCGGGCGTGCCGAAGTCGACCGACACATAGTTCTGGCCAAGCAGCCCCGCGAACTTGATTGTGGCCTTGCTGGTGGTTCGCACAGTGGCTTTGCGGTCGGTGATCTTCATGACCACAAGCAGCCGATCCTCGGCGAACTGTATGTCATCCACGCGACCTATCTCCTTGCCGGCCATCTTCACCACGTCGCCCGCTTTAAGTTCGCCGATGTTCGCGAAACGGGCCTTCAGCACCATGCCGCGTTTGAAAAAGTCGGCGCCACCCACCATCTCAAGTATGAGCGCCGCCGTGACGATGGCCAGGGCGAAGAAGATTCCCAGTCGTGTTTCAAGAGTGTTTCTCATGTTCTTTCGATGGCGTTTCGAGTTTGAAATCCACGGTCAGAAATCGCTGCAGCAGCGGATGCGGATTGGAGCTCACTTCAGCCGGTGACCCGATCGACACTATGCTGCCCTGATGAATTAATGCGATCCGGTCCGCGATTCCAAAACCCAAGTCCCGATCGTGCGTCACCAGCACGGAAGTGACTGACATTCGCCGGTTGAGCTTGAGAATCTCCTCCGCCACGGTCACGGCGCTCAAAGGGTCCAGTTCGCTTGTCGGCTCATCATAGAGGATCAACTGCGGCTCGATCACCAGCGCGCGAGCCAAGGCCGCCCGTTTCTTCATGCCGCCCGACAGCTCGCTAGGTAGCTTGTCCTGTGTCCCTCCCAGCCCCACCAGTTCGAGTTTCTCAGCGACAATCTTCGCGATCTCGGCCGGCCGCTTCAACCGATGCTCAGTCAGGTAAAGCCCGACGTTCTCACCCACAGTCAGCGAGTTCAACAACGCGCCGGACTGGAAAACCATGGCCATCCTGTACCTGTCCATGACGCCAGGTGTGACAATCGACTCGCCCTCGATCAGAACTTCACCCGCTTCCGGCGTTTCCAGACCGATGAGATGCTTGAGTAGGATCGATTTTCCGCTGCCACTGGGGCCCATGATCACGAAGAGTTCGCCCCGCCCCACGGCGAATGTGAGATCGTGGAGCACCAGTTGGCCGCTGTAGCTCTTTCGCAGGCCCCGCACCTGAACGCTCACACCATGATTGTCGCCAGAGTTCATCAGTCCAAGTGCATCAGAAGCCGTGTCAGGAAGTAATCCAGGATTAGTATCAGCACAATCGAGTTCACCACCGCCTTTGTGACCGACCTTCCAATGCCGCGAGGTCCGCCCATGGTCTGCATGCCCTGGTGACATGAGACAATGCCAATCACCATGGCGAACACCAGGCTCTTAATCAGGCCGTTGACGACATCAAGCAAGTCCACGCCGTCGCGCAGGCTGTTAAAGTATCCCGCGAACGTGGCGGCGATCTGGTAGTTGTAAACGCTCGCGAGCGCCCCGCCTATCCACCCAACCAGTACCGCGAAAACCACCAGAACCGGCAGAGCAACGCTGATCGCCAACAGCCTCGGCAGAACCAGGTAATGCACGGGGTTTATATTCATTGTCCTCAGCGCGTCGATTTCTTGGTAAACCGCCATCGACCCTATCTCAGCCGCCATAGCCGACCCGATCCGGCCCGAAATCAAGACCGCCATCATCACTGGCGCCAGCTCCTTGCACATCGACAACCCGACAATCTGCCCGATGTAATTCGTGAGCCCACGCTCGGCCAGCACCGGCCCGGTCTGCAGTGCCAGCACGGCGCCAATGAACAGAGATAGAACGCATGCCATCAGCAGGCTCGCGTTCCCGATCTCGAACAACTGCTCCACAACCTTCTTCTGATGGCGCCACGCCATCGGCAACGCGCACAACGCGCGCCACAGCAGCATCAGCATTTGCCCAAAGTTCTCGAACATGCTTCGCCAAATGTCGCGGCTCCCTAGAACGGCCGGCGATGCGCCATGCCCCGCCACCCCTGGCTCGGTTGGCCCGCTTTACCGGGAGGCCGCTCGACACGCTCGCCGCCGGCCAGTTCCGGCGGGACACTACCCGCCACGGGAGACGCTGGAGTCACGTCTGCCGCGATTGACGCTACTCTCACTTGCTGAGCATTCTTCGGCCTGCCGCCAAACAGATGCAGCCACCGCCACCGCGAACCTCCCGCGTCGGCCTCGTATTGCACGAGCCCGAGCAAGACGGAGCACTTTCGCGTCACAGGTGTCCGCTCGCAACGGTAAAGATTCCACAAGAGCGACTGGCTTCGCCTTCCGGTCTTCTGGTCGTGTTCGGATCGCCAGAGCGACCAAACCAGCGAGTAGTTGCGCGTCACCCCGTCGTTCCTGGGCAAGAACGGCTCCAGCAAGGCGAGCATTTGAAACCGCTGGTTGCCGGCGGTGTCGCGGCGCGAGATAAACAAAGGCCAGAGGTCCGTTCGGCGCGCCTTCGCACCCGTCTCGAGACTCTGTTCCTTCACATTCGCATACATGCCAAGCAATCCGTATGTTGCTCTGCGTTCGAACACGGCGGACCTCGAATTGCGATACCTGTACGCGGGCCAGAGAATCGTCCCCGACTCGCCTTGGTCCCATTCGCTTCGGCTGTATAACGGAAACACGCGGTCCAGCTTGCGCGTGGCCCCCCGGCCGAAACCGATCAACGGCCAGGCCACATCCACTTGGCGATAGTCATGCTCGCGGTCGTCCGTGAGCGTCACTCCCAGCGGCCAAAGGTACGTGCGGATATCCTTGGCAGGCGAGAGTTGAAAGCTGAACCATGGCAGGAAAACGCTCTGCTGAACCGGGTTGGTCGTGCCCAGCATCGCGTCGTTGTGAAAAAGGATCGGCCACAGTGCGAAAAAGGACTCATGCCCAGGCACGGTCTCCAAGTCGCCCAGGAAATTCGTCCGCCGCGTCACCGTCTGATGCTCCATTCCAACCAAGGGCCAGAACTGCCACCCAGTCAGCCCCGGCCCGCTCCGCGTGTGGAAGAAAGGCGCGAGCAGGTTATGCGTGACGATTTCCTTCTTCCGAGTCCGGACATAGGCGGGCCAAAGCACCCAATCGACTTCGTCCCGGAAAAAGCGTTTCTCAACATGGCCACAAAACGGCCAAACCGCTGTGTAGTTCATCGAAGAATCGGAAGCGCGCCGTTGAAAGTAGAAAGGGAAGAAACTGAACTTCTCCCACGCCACCCCGGTGGCATCTCTGCCAGCCGAAAACGACAGCAATTGGAGCACCTGAAACCATCGCTCAGCGCCGTACCTGTCATAGGTGATTAGCGGATAGACAAAATCCCACCCCAAACCGTCAACCCGCGGTATCTCCTGTCGCGAGAAAAGCGGCGGAAACGCCAGTGTCCGAACCGCGTCAGTCACTTCCCCCCATCGCGGCGGTTCGCTGTCGAATTCAGTTTCCCAGCGTTCTTCGCTATACCAGAGCGGACCAGCAGCTTCCCGGCGCAGCCCCGGCCCTATAGTCAGCCGGAACTCATCATAGAGCGGACCGGCCGACAACGTATCTGGCGCCGCGCGCAAGGAAGCCGTGTCCACCACGGCCAATACAATGGCAGCGAACAAGAGCAGCCGCGTTGGTTTGCGCATGGCAGGGCGCATCGGAATGCACCCACTGTATGAGCAGGCGCACATCCGTCAAGCGTCGTGACGGCGCTGTGGAACCAACGCGCGCTGGCATGCGAATGGTTCACTGGAGGCCATCAAGTCCTAGCCCAACAGTGCGCGGTCCTGGGCAATCGGAGTTGCGCGCAATGCCCCATGTCATAGAATCGGCTCGGTGAAACAAGTGGCCACAGCGTTTTCAGCGGAGGTTTCTCCATGCGCCCTGATCTGCGAAATCTTCTAGAGGCACAGGCACACTGGCAAAAGTCGCGGTCGCGACTTTCGTGGCCTGAGAAAGTCCGAATGGCCGAAGTGATGAGGGAGGCGGCAAGAAAACTGCGCGCTCGGCCCCCATGTATTGCCCACTACACTGCGGAAGATGCCGGGTCGCATACCGAGGGCCTCTCAGCGCGGCAAAGCCACAACCGAAGTGCAGGAGCACTGGATACTGGCAAATCCGGTGGCGTCCGCGAAGCATAGAACGAGCAGCGCCACATTGGACTTCCCCCTTCACGGCGCTGAGATCATCCGATCGATCAGCAGTACAAGCCCTTTCAGAATCGCAAGAATACTCTCCGTTGATAAAGGAACCGGGCGACGCACAAAGTGATGGCTACGCCGACGGCGGCAAGAACAAGTTCGCTGTACCGGCCGAAACATAGCTGGCCAAACTCGCCGCCGGCAAACCGCCGGGCTATCTTGCCAATGTCCACCAGATTGTGCATCAGGTAGATCGTGATTGGGTTTACGCCGATCCAGACAAACGGCATCGCCCAGCTCCGCCAGCCACGCCCCTCGATCAGGTGGTAGAACAACGCTAGTAGCAAACAACTGTATCCCCCGGCAACCAGCACGAACGACGACGTCCAGATTTTCTTTATGACCGGGAACTCCAGGTTCCAAACCCAACCCAAACCCGCCAAAACAACACCCGCCCCGGTCAGCAGCAAGACCTTTCGCATCGCGCTCAGCTTGGGGGCGCCCAGGAGCTGGCCCGCAAAAACGCCCACCAAGCACGTTGCAATCGCCGGCAGCGTGCTGAGCAATCCCTCAGGATCGTGATCCCCATCCCATTTCCGCAACGGCAGGTGTTCCTTGTCAATCCAATTGGCGAGATTCCGGCCCTCGGCAAAGTCGCCCGCGCTTCCGCCCGGCACCGGCACGAAGGTCATTACCAGCCAATAGCCGACCAACAGTCCGAAACACCAGATAATCCGACCGCGCGTGCCAAAATAGCAGTAGATCAGTCCGGCAAACATGTACACGAGCGCAATGCGCTGCAATACCCCCAGAAGCCGGACTTGGTCAAACGATGACGAAAAGCCCCCATAGTAAAACACACCCAGAAAG
>JAXDCU010000234.1:0-3522 GCA_034677645.1 Verrucomicrobiia bacterium | reverse complement strand
CCGGCGACGGTCTGCCCGACTTGTTCGTAACGCGTTTCGGAATGCCATCTCTCTACTTACACGGCCCGGGTGGCATCTTTGAGGATCGCGGGTCGGCGGCAGGCGTTGCGAAGCTCACCGCTGGCTTGACCTCCTGGGGCGGCAGCTTTCTCGACTTCGACAACAACGGAAGGCTCGACTTGTTTGTCGCGAGTGGGGACCCGCACTTCATGAAGGGCATGCGATCCCTCTTGCTCGAGAACGCCAACAACGGCTCGTTCAAAGACGCTTCCGCGAGCGCCGGCCCGTTCTTCGCGCACTTGACGAACGCGCGCGGCAGCGGCGTTCTCGATTTCGACAACGACGGTCGTCTGGACTTGTTGGTCTGCACACTGGGAGGTCCCGTGATTCTCCTGCAAAACAAGCGCGACGGACACAACAACTGGTTGAAACTGCATCTTGAAGGGACACGGATCAATCGCGACGGATTTGGCGCGCAAGTCAGAGTGATTTCTGGCGGTCGCACGCTGTTCGCGCAATCTCGCTGTCCCACCACTTATGTGTTCCAGTCCGACCCGCGCCTGCATTTCGGTCTGGGCCAGAACAAGCAAGCTGACCGTGTCGAGATAAAGTGGCCTGGCGGTCAGACGCAAGTTCTCAACAATGTCGCCTGCAACCAGGTTTTGAAGATTCAGGAGCCTGGCCAATCGCGGTGGCCTGAAAGGAAGCGGTGATGACCAGCACGAAGGAGGATGTGAGAGTCAGGTTGCGGCGCCCATGTTTGCCACCGGGCATGCCAATACTCTCCGCTTCCAGGCTGAACGGAAGAGTCGCCCGTTCAACATTATTGTGCGTTGCCCTGGCGCTGGTCCTATCCGCTTGTGGCCCGTCTGGGCGCGGGCCAGCCGCCAACCCAGTCGTGGTGCAAGCGATGAACCGAGGCGTAAGTCTGATGGGTCAATACGAGTACGACCAGGCGGTTAAGGCGTTCGAAGAAGCCGTGGCTGCCGCGCCAGGTCTTCTGGATGCCCAGGTCAACCTTGCCATTGCGCTGTTCAATCGCGGTCGGAAGGAGGATGCGGACATTGATCGCGCGGGCAAACTTCTGGACGAGGCGCTTGCCAGCGACCCGATGCATCTACGCGCCATCTTTTTCAAGGGAATCATGCTTCAGCATGCGGGCAATGCTGAAGAAGCGATCGGATGTTTTGAAAAAGTTACGCGGGAACTACCCCAGGACGGTGCCGCGTGGTATTTGCTGGGCCTGTGCCAACAAAGAGCCGGCCGGCCATCCCAGGAGGCGTTGCTGCGCGCCGTGGAACTTCGCCCTGGCCTCTACAGCGCATACTACCAGCTTTATCAAACCGCGCTGCGCGCCGGCGATGTCGAGAAAGCCAAGGAATACATGGCCCTGTTCAGCGCCCTTCGCCAAAGCCCACTCGGTGAGTCAATCGAACTGCCACAATACAATCAAATGGGCGACCTCGCGCTTGCGCGGCCTCTGGCGTCAGAGCCCCGCCCGATAACGCGAAGCCGATTTGAGATCACACCGGCTAAAACTCTGTTCGAACAGACCGATCAGTTACTCTGGCGAGCGGGCCACAAGTCGCCAACCCACACCGCACAATCGTTTTGGGAGTTGGGCGGTCTAGCGGTCGCGGACTTCGATCAGGACAAGCATGTGGACCTCATAGCCACAGCCTCGCGATCGGATTCCCCCGGGCATCTGATCCTCCTGAAGGCAGACCCTCTGGGCAGCTTCGACGACGCGACGGCCGGGTCGGGGCTCGAACAAGTGCGGCACGCGTTGAGCTGCGCGGTGGGCGACTTCGACAACGACACCGAGCCGGACCTGTTTGTCGCCTGCGCTGGCGAGAACTTCCTGTTCAAAGGCAATGGCAATTGCACGTTCACGGATGTGGGCAAGACCTCCGGCACGGGAGCCGACGGGGCGGTGAGCTGGTCGGGTCTATTCCTTGACGCGGACCATGATGGCGATCTTGACATCTTAGTGTGCAACGCCGGCGCGGTTCCGGATCGAGGTTCATGGGGCAGCCAATTGCTGAACAACAATGGCGACGGAACTTTCACCGACATCGCGTCGGGGACCGACTTGGCATGCGCCGACACTCGGTGTGTCATGGCCCTGTTCGGCGACGTCGATTCCGACCGCGACGCTGACATAGTCATTCTGAGGGCAGGCGCGCCGGCGAGGTTGTTCTTCAACGACCTCGGCGGGCGCTTCCGCCTGTCGCAAGAGCTGCCCGAGATTCGCGCCGACCTTGGCGGTGCGATGCAGGATTTTGATCGGGACGGCCACTTGGACATCTTGGCGCTGGGCGTGGACGCGCCACAGTTGCGGTTGTTCGTGGGCGACGGACGCGCACGGTTCCGCAACCACCAGAGCTTCGAGAATGCCTCTAGAAACGCTCAAACCTGGGGACATATCCGCGGCTTGCGCGTCGCCGACGTCGACATCGACGGCGACTTGGACATAGGGCTGTTTGGCCAAGACTGCCACGCCCTCTTGAATGCCGGGTCGGGGAAGTTCGTTTGGCGCGCAGGCTTCTGGCCGGAAAACGAAGGATTGCTGGTCGGCGCCGAACTGATCGACATGACGGGCGACCTTGTGCCAGACCTGGTCACTATCGAGCGCGCCAAAGCCGACCGGATATCCCTTCTGACAACCGAACTCAGTCCGCCGTCAACGGCGCTCGCCGTGGCCCCAACCGGCATGAGAGAAAGGGACGGACGGACGCGCAGCCCAGCGAGTGGGTATGGCGTAAAGTCCGTCGTTCGAACTGGCATGTACGAGCAGACGCTTTTCCACAGCGGACAGGCAGGCGGTCCAAACCAGTCCTGCTTGCCGCTGGTCTTTGGGTTGGGAGGCGCGGCCAAGGCTGATTATGTGATGATCAACTGGCCTGATGGCGTTGCTCAGGTCGAAATAGGACTTGCGGCTGGTGGGCTCCACACGCTCGCCGAGCTGCAGCGGAAGATATCGAGCTGCCCGGTGCTCTTCGCTTGGAACGGTCGCCGGTTCGAATTCATCACTGATTTCGCGGGCGTTGGGGGTCTTGGCTATTACGTCGGCCCGGGCGAGAGCGCCCGGCCGCAGGTGCTCGATTACGTGAAGATAGAGTCGAAGCAATTGCGCCCGAAGGATGACGTCTATGAGCTGCGTATCACTGAACCGATGGAGGAAGCTGCTTACGTGGACAGACTTGAGTTGCTCGCGATCGATCACCCGCGCGATCACTACGTTTTCCCTGACGAACGTCTTGCGGTCGGCGGTCCACCACCCACGCACAGGCTCATTGTGATCGATGAGCGGCTGTTCCCCGTGATGGCTCTCGATTCGGAAAGTCGGGATTGCACTGAGCGCCTGACCGAAGCCGACCGGGTATACGCATATGCTCCACCGCTGGATCGCAGGTATTTCGGCTTTTGCCGTCGTCATTCGCTTGAGCTCGACTTCGGGGACCGGCTATCGGGGGTCGGCCCCGGCGAGCCGGTTTATCTCTTTGTGCGTGGTTACATAGA
>JAXDCU010000233.1:0-6632 GCA_034677645.1 Verrucomicrobiia bacterium | reverse complement strand
CCGCGGGTGCCACATCCGTGGCGGATTCCGATTCGGCAAGCGATTGCCGTGCAGGATCGCCTTGCCGGTCTCGTGTTGAGGGAATGCGATGGCCGGTCGTTCCGACGCGCCGCGGGTCTCGATGCGGCGTTCTCAGCGGACGACCGGTTCTGTCTGGCGGGCGTTGTCCTTTGGGATATCGAAGAGCATGTCGTAATCGAGCATCACACCTCCGCTCGCCGCGTTCGGTTTCCTTACATTCCAGGCCTGCTTTCTTTTCGCGAGGCCCCCGCTTTGCTCGCGGCCCTGGCCAAACTGAGGCGCGTTCCGGACGTTGTCATCTGCGACGGCCAGGGGATCGCCCACCCGCGAAGATTCGGCATCGCAAGCCACATTGGATTGATCTTGGACATGCCTTCAGTTGGTTGCGCCAAAAGCAGGTTGACGGGGACTTCTGTTTCGCCAGGCGCGCAGCGCGGGGCAAGCGTCCACTTGACTGACAAGGGCGAGATTGTCGGCGCTGTTGTGCGGTCAAAGACTGGCGTGAAACCTGTCTACGTCAGCATCGGCCACCGGATCGACTTGGCGAATGCTGTTGCTTTGGTGCTCGAGAGCGGTTGTGGTCGTCGACTGCCAGAGCCGACACGTCTGGCTGACCGGCTGGTGGCGGCCGCCAAGCTCGCGAACAGCAAATACCCTGTCAGTCCGACTGCTCGAGCGAAGGCCGATACTTGAACTTCTTGCCCAGACCGAGCACGGATTTAAGTGGTTTCATGCCAGCGGTGCAGGAAGGCTCCGAGAGTGAGGCCGCAGCCGCGCACACGCCCGTTTCGAGGCAACGCTGGAGTTCCCAACCTTCGTGCAATCCCATGAGGACGCCAGCGCAAAACGCGTCGCCCGCGCCGGCCATGCCAGCAATGTACTTCGGAGGCAGGTTCACCGACGATTGCCAGAAGTCTTCGCCCTTGCGCGTGCGTGCAAAACTGCCTTCCGGGAAATGGATAATGACCAACTCCTTAACGCCAAGTTGGAGCATGGCGCCGGCGGCGTGACGCAGCGAAACAGTATCGAGCTTTCCGTCGGGTTGGCGGGTCTTGAAACCGGTAGTGCGTCCGGCCTCGAACTCGTTCAGGATGCAATAATCGACGTGCTGAAGCGCTGGCGTGACTATTTGGGAAAACCTGTCGCTGTCTTCGCTTACGACGTCGACGCTGATTTTCAGGCCGGCCTTCTGAGCCTTGGCGAGGAGGGCGGCGGCTTTGGTCCCGTAGTTCTTGTCCGGCTTGTCGAGTTCGTCCAGCAGCAGCAGATAGCCAAGGTGAAAGATGCGGGCCTTGATGCCGTTGAAGTCGAGATCGTTTCCAGACCAGAGCGCGTTGGTGCCCCGCAGATGGAAGAAAGTGCGGCGCCCGCTACCAATCTCGGTCATGACATCCGTGTAAGACGTCGGGGCGCCGCTGGTTTGTCGGAGGTGTTTGGTGTCGATTCGATGACGCCGGCAGTCGGCGATAATGCGGTCGCCCAGGTCATCCTTTCCGACCAATCCAGCGGCGTAGAGTGGGAAAGGCGCGCCGAGCACCGCCAAATCGACGAGCACGTTGTAGGGCGCGCCTCCAGTGCCCTGGCTCTGGCTCCGGATGTTGGCCAGACTCTCTGGCTGTGGGTACACGTGGATGAGTTTGACCTGATCAATGATCCAGTTTCCGCCAGCAAGAATGCCACCGCGGCCTGATGTGGATTTGTTCTTCATGATGCGCTTTCTACGCTGGTGCGCCCAGTCGTCTTCTTCCCGTTCTTCCCGGCCCTCGTGATCACACGCGAGGCTAAAAGAACCTTCCTCAGTTGTCATCCTCAAAATCAATGTCCTCGAGGACCAGTAGGACGCGCTGGTACATCTCACTTTCTTGCATTTGCATTCGCGTGCTGATGGATGGAGCGATTTCATGCAAGATGACATTGATGTCTACCACAAGGTTTGCGTTCCACTCTTCCCTCGAACTCTATATTGTCTCATCGAACATGAGCATGAGCATGTCGAAGAACAGACCAGCAATTCTCATTTTGGCCGGCCTGGGACGCGAAACGGACGGGAGCGCCGACATTCTTGTCGGCCCGCTTGGTCGCGCTGGGTCCAGGGGCGGCCAGGAATCCCCGCGCTCTCGGCCAAAATGAGAATTGCTGAGAACAGACCCAAAAAACTAGCACACTAACACACTGACACACTATGATGAACGACACCCTTAATCGCCGCCACTTCCTTGAAACCGCCGGTGTTGCCGCCGCCGCGGGAATCCTCACGAGCGCCAAGCACGCTCAAGCCGCGGACACGTCGGCCTCACTGAGCCCGAAGGTCAAAATAGTGGCCGTCTGCGGCAGTCACCGCAAAGCCAAGACAACCGCCACAGCCCTTGAGATGGCTCTTGATGCGGCAAAGACCGTGAGCCCTGATATCGAGACTGAGCTGATCGAACTGGCGGATTACACGCTGTCTCCGGCCGTCCCCGGCGGCGAGGCCAAGGACGATTACGGCAAAATCGAGGCCAAGATTATTGACCCAGCCGTGGGAGGCATTATCGTGGGATCGCCGGTCTACTTCAGCAACATGAGTTCCATGACGAAGATGTTCATCGAGCACTTTGGGCCCTACAAAAAGAGCGGCGCTCTATCCAACAAAGTGGCAGGCGTGCTGACTGTCGCCGGCGCGCGCAATGGCGGACAGGAAACAGTCGCCCAATCAATCATGGCGGCGCTGCTAGGTGTTGAGATGATCGTGGTCGGTGACGGCCGACCGACGGGCCACAGCGGTGCAACGTTGTGGAACAACGCCAAAGACGACGTCACGCAGGATGAATTCGGGTGTGCCACGGCGAAGGGCCTTGGCAAACGTGTTGCTGAAGTGGCACTCCGCATGGCCGGGAAGGCGAAGTAGGGAAAAGCAACTCATGAAGAGTCGGTTCTCTCCATCTTGAAATACGATCGCTATGCCCCGTCAGTTTGGTGAATCGCGCGGAGCGTTGGGCTCTCGCCGGATTCTGTTAATTGCGTTGTTGCTCATGGTCGAGCGCTCCTGTGTTTGGGGCGCCTGGGTCTCTTTCGTGGACCACATGCGCGGGCCGGAGACCAGCAACACGGTCGCGGTGGTGAACATGTTCACGGACAGCGGGGCGATGTTGACGAACGCAGTCGATGGTAGGTCGTTGTCCGTCGGGTTCGCCATCAGCCGAAGTGGCGAGAGCACGACAGGCGGCAGTATGGCGGCGCCTAGTTCGGGTACTCCGGCCTATCAAACGTTCAAGGGTTTTGTCGACTTCGCGGGCAGCACGTCCGGCAACAACGTCGTCCAGTTGTACGGGCCATTGTCCGGCGAGACGCCGGCTACATACACACTCACGTTCACGAATCTCGATCCATCCAAACTCTACAGCTTCAAAGGCACGAGCGTGCGTGGCGGCAACTATCCGCTAAGGTGGACGCTCTGCGCCATCGAAGGAGCCGCCGCGTTCACCGAGGCGCACACTTCGGGCTGCATCACCAACGGCGATCCGCGAGTGCCGGCCGCCACGATCGCCAGTGGACAAGTGGCGTTCAACAGCGGTATCAACCTCGCCGGGGACATGGTCGATTGGGAACAAATCGATCCGGGTTCCGACGGCCGGTTCTCGATCAGCATGCGCCAGTGGGTGGGCGCGATCCCAGGCGGCGCGACCTCAGGCGACGACTACGGCTACTCACTGACAGCGATGCGGATCGAGGAGAGCGTGAGTTCTCCGACCGTCACCGCGCCCACGATCACGTCGCAAATGCCTCCGGCGGGCGCGACCGTCACGAATCTCTCCACCGTCAACGTGAGTTTCAGCGAGCAGGTGATGGGTGTCGACGCTCTGGATTTTCTGGTGAACGGAATGCCGGCCTTCGCGTTGAGCGGCGGCGGTTCGAACTACACCTTCACCTTCGCCCAGCCGGCGCCAGGCCCCGTCAGCATCTCGTGGGCCGTCAACCACGGCATCAGCGACCTCGAACCTTCGCCGAACGCGTTCAATGCCACAAGACCAAGCGCGACTTGGAGTTACACGTTGGACCCGCGCACCACTTTGGTACAGTCAAACTCGACGTGGAAGTTCCTCAAAGGTCGTGCTGAAGCATCCATCCCGATTAGTGCTTGGCGTCTCCTGACGTTCGACGACTCGAGTTGGACAAACGCGCATGCGCCGTTCTACTACGGCGATCCCTACAACAGCGCCGCGAATCCCGGCACGCTGCTCAGTGACATGCGCGGCGGTTACAGCAGTATCTACTTGCGCACGGAATTCCACGTCCCAAATCCCGCCGCCGTCTCGAATCTTCTCTTCAATGCGCAGTCCGACGACGGCTTCGTGGCATGGATCAACGGCGCGGAGGTTGCGCGGTACCACGTGCCCGCGGGCGAACTTGCCTACAACAGTGAAGCCACTTCCGCCGCCAACGAACCCGACGATGTGGGCGCAGCATACGTCATTTACACACTCGCGAATCCTTCTCGCTATCTGGTGTCGGGGACAAACTCGTTGGCGGTTCACGCATTCAACTATCATCCCGCCAGCAGCACGGACTTTGGTTTCAACGCCGAGCTGTATGCTTATCTGGCGGACCCGAGCACCGTTCCGCCCGTCATTGCCGCGATCGTTCCGACCTCGGGGGACTTGTTCACCCTGACGAACATCACTGTGACATTCAGCGAGCCCGTGACCAGCGTTGACGCAGCCGACCTTCTCGTGAACGGCCAGCCCGCCGCAAGCGTCAGCAGCGTGACGAACACGACTTTTAGCTTCGGTTTCCCACAGCCTCCTTATGGACCGGTCGTTGCTTCCTGGACCAGTGACGCTGGCATCGAAGACTTCGACACCCCGCCGAAGAGCTTTGACACGACCGGGCCTGGCTTAACGTTCAACTATACACTCGTCAATCCCAACGCGCCAACCGTCGCTGCTCAGGTGCCGTTGACCGGTTCCACCGTCAGCCAGCTCACTGAAGTCACGGTGCTTTTCTCGAAAGCCGTCGGCGGTGTCGATCCCGGAGACCTTCTCGTCAACGGCGTGCCCGCGGCCAGCGTCAGCGGCGGCCCGGTGAGTTACGTCTTCACTTTCTCGCAGCCAGCTTACGGAGCCGTGTCGATCGGGTGGGCTCAGGACGCCGGCATCGCCGACACCGAGCCCGCCCAAAACGCCTTCGATGGCACGCGCGCCGGCAACACATGGGCATACACGCTCGTGGACAAAACCCCGCCAGCAGTCGCGTCACAAGAGCCGCAATCGGGCATGCAAGTCACGAACCTCACGCGGATCACGGTTAGCTTCGTGGAAGAAGTGAGCGGAGTGGACGCCAGCGACCTGTTGATCAACGGCATTCCGGCAAGTGGCGTGAGCGGCTCGGGCGGGACTTACACTTTCACATTCTCGCGGCCGACCGCCACCGTCGTGAACGTCACGTGGGCCACGACGCATGGCATACGCGACTTGGCGGCGACGCCCAACATGTTCGACGCGCGCGCGCCGGGATCGACGTGGTCTTACTCGATGCGGGACGACGTGCCCCCCGGACTGGCGAGCTTGAGCCCGCCAGCGGGCGCCACTGTGCGATCCCTCCTCCAGATTGCCATGACGTTCACCGAGCCAGTGACCGGCGTTGACACAAACGACCTGCTGCTCAACAGCCGACCGGCCCGTGCCGTGATCGGGTCCGGCGCCGGGCCATATACCTTTTCTTGCGCTCACATCGCGGACGGCCCCGTGGACGTTCGGTGGTCGGCTGAGCATGGTATTAAAGACCTGGCCACGCCCCCCAACCCGTTCTCTGGCGGTGAGTGGCATTACCAGATCGATCCCGACGCCACCTTTGCGGGCCGAGTCGTCTTCAGCGAGATCATGTTCAATCCACCAGGAGGCCGGGCTGAGGACGAGTGGCTGGAACTGCACAACGTGAGCAGCAAACAAATCCGGCTCGCTGGATGGCATTTCACGCGCGGGCTCGGTTTTGTCTTCCCCGATGTGGCGATTCCACCAGGAGGTTATCTGGTGGTTGCCGCGAACCTGGACGCGTTTCGAGCCAAGTATCCCGAGGCTACCAACGTGGTGGGCGGATGGACCGGACGTTTGGCAAACAACGGCGAAACGATCGAGATCGCAACCGTCATGGGCGAAGTGGTGGACGGCGTCCGCTACGCGAGCGAAGGGGACTGTGCACGGCGCGAGCGCGGCCACGGCGCGGCGCCGGTCGAGAGCATCACACGGAGTGGGGACACGGCCACTGTTAGTCTGTTTGGGCACAACTTCACGTCCAACGATCGGGTGATGATCTCCGGCGCTGACCAGCCCGAGTACAATGGGATATTCGTCGTCACATCGCCCGATTCGGCCATGTTCGACATCGCTGTGCACAACTCGCCGGCGACGCCCGCCACGGGCCGAATCATCTGCAGGCACGTCGTCGACGATGGCGCGTCGGGGTGGTCTTGGTTCTGCGCGGCTGATGGATTCGGCCCTTCGCTTGAGCTGGTGAATCCTAACATCTCGAACGATACTGGTCAGAATTGGCTGCCTAGCAACGCGCCTGACGGCACGCCCGGACGCCCTAACTCGGTCCAGAGCGCGGATGCGGCGCCGTTCATACTCGATGTG
>JAXDCU010000232.1:0-4003 GCA_034677645.1 Verrucomicrobiia bacterium | reverse complement strand
GGGAAACAACCGGCGTCGTTAATGCTGTCCGGATGCTCATCCACGTACACCCACGTCAGCGTCGGGCCGGGAATGCTCAGGTCTGACATCTTCTTTGGGTGGTCGTAGATCACGTTGCCGGCGTCTCCTTGTGTGTCCGCGTTCCCTTCGCCCACCCAGATGTTGCCCGAAACGCTGCGAACTCGCTCGGTCCAGCCTCGATTTCGCTGAACCGATGAGACGTACTTGTCGGCTGGGCACTTGTAGATGTTCTTTGCCTTGCCGAAGTAGGACGCCAGTGAGGCGTAACGAGGCTCAAGCAGGTATATCGTGTTCGTGTTATCTGAAAGAGTGGTCCAATCCAACCAACCAGTCACCCATGGCTTCTCCGCCGCGTTCACGCCCGGCACGAATGAGCCATGATACGACATGGGGAATCGGTCCTGGTTGTCACCCTGGTACATGTGATTGGCAAGCATTAGCTGCTTGGTGTTGTTCATGCACATCACGCCCTGGGCTTTGGTCTTGGCTTTGCCAAGCACTGGCAAAAGCATGCTCGCCAGAATAGCGATGATGGCGATTACAACCAGCAACTCGATTAGCGTGAATCCGAAGCTCCGCAGGCCGCCAAGGCTCACCCTCAGTTGCGCTGACTTCTCGGTTCTCATTGGCTTTATCGCTCCTGCGCGGTCGGCTCCGCGTAAAGTTCAAGCAATATTGTCGCCCAATCCCATCTGACAGTCAATGCCGGACCGGACCGCGTCACCACGCTCTCCACGGTGGCACTTTGAGCCCCATGAGCGACAGTCACGTCGCTGACAGTAACCTGCCGCCAGCGTAGCCGCAATGTGCGTTTCAGCGCACATTGCCCGCGGGCCGTTTCACAATAGTCACGTCGCCCCAAATACCAGCCGCCGGACTGGCAACTTGCCTCGCATTAGACCCACACCCGCGCAAACAACGGAACCGGGGCCTCGAACGAAACACCGCAAACTCAGCCGCCGTTGTCGCCTATAGCCTCAACCGGACAGCCTTCCTTGGCTTCCTTGCACTGGCGCGCTTCCTCATCGCCTTCGGGTTGCTTGTACACGTAAGAGTAACCGCCGTTCTCGTTGCGTTTAAAATTGCTCGGAGCGGTCTCGCGACACAGATCGCAGTCGATGCACTGATTGTCCACGAAGTACTTGCCCGCCACGTTGTCGGGGTATTTGTTTGCGATGTCAGCCATATGTAGTTCAGTTCCGTGTTGCGGATTAGTAACGCCGCCACACAGAACAAAATCAAGCTTCATTTCAGCCACCGTCCCTTCCGATTCGGAAGTGCCGAAGCAAATCCCGGATTGCGTCCCTCGCATTGCGGACCGCGACCACATACCGGTTGCCGCCCGCTGAGCCACATCAACCAACCCGCTTGGCAGCAAACCCAGCCAAAACAAGCCCGCCGCGGCCAAGTACAGGCTCCATCGAATAGGGCAAGGGACATGGATTGGCTCGCGTTTCTCCAGCGGCGGAGACCAATACATGGCGCGAATCACGCCAAAGTAGTAGTAAACTGAGATCACTACGCCCACGACCGCGATGACCACCAAGCCAATAAGACGAGGCTCAGTTCCAACCTCGGCCAACGCAGCCTTCAGTAACAAAAACTTTCCGAAAAAACCGGCAAGCGGTGGAACGCCTGCCAGAGAAACCATGGCCAGCGCAAGAACTCCCGCCAACAACGGAGCGCGTTTGTGCAGCCCCGCCAATGCTTGCACGTCTTCGGCTTCGCCTGGCCCGTAAACCAGGCATATTACCGTGAAAGCCGCCACAGCCGCTAACACGTAGCTCGCAATGTAGTAGAGCGCCGCGCCGACCCCCGCCGCGCTCCCGGCGGCCAGACCCACCAGCAGATAACCAGCCCCCGCGATACTCGAATACCCAATCAGTCTTTTTAGATTCCGCTGCGGGACCGCGCACAACACACCGTACAGAATGGATGCCGCGGAGGCTATCACCAGGAGCAAACCCCAGAACTGCCCCAAGCACGCGCTCGTCAAACCAGTCACCCGAATCAACAACACCAGACCAGCCGCTTTCGAACCAACCGCCACAAACGCCGTCGCCGGCGCGGGCGCCCCCTCGTACACATCAGGCGCCCACATCTGGCACGGGACCGCCGCCAGCTTGAAACCAAGTCCCACGAATACCAAAACTAGCCCCAACCGGTATAGTCCCTGGCCCGATTCCACAGCCGTCATCCGCTCAAGCCGATCGAAGCTGAGTGTCCCCGCCGTCCCGAAAACCAAAGCAACGCCAAAAAGAAGAAACGCCGATGCCATCCCCCCAACGATCAGCATCTTGACGCCTGCTTCTAGCGAAGCGCGCCGACCCCGCTCGAAGCTTGTGAGTATATAGAACGCCACCGTGATTACTTCCATGGAGACAAACAGCAGGCTGAAGTCGACCGCCGAAGCCGCCAGCATCATGCCCACCAACGAAAGAAGCACCAACACCGCAAACTCGCCCGCGCCTCCCTCAAGACGTCCCGCGAACCCGACAGTCATCACAAGCACGAAACAAGCGGCCAGCAGGAACAATCTCTTGAAAAAGACCGCAAGGTCGTCCAGCACATAGAGCCCTTCAAATGCTGTTTGCCCCTCCGGTGCCAGAACCACGAAGCTCGCCACGAAGACCAGCCCCACCACAACCGCCGCCACATACCCAAGATAATGTCTCCGCTCCGGCGGCATCCACAAACCGGCCAGCAACACCATCAGTCCAGTTGCCGCCACCGCCAACTCCAGACTGAGTAATCCTAGGTCGTTCACGGATGCCCCCTGGTTACCAGCCCGACCCGTCCCGTCTCGAACCTCGATTTACTGCTCGTCTCTTTGCCCTCCCCGGCGCAGCCAGCCAGGCCCGCCACGATCTGAGCCACAGCTTCCGCCCTCGGCCTTATTCTGTCCGTCAACAACCGCGGAACTACTCCGAACAGAACCAAACCCGCAAGCAACAGCGCGTATGCCGCCTTGTGCCATGTGCCTGCCGGATCGGACACCGCCGCCCATTGGCCCCCGAGGGGTCCGTGAAATATGGACCGCACCGCCCGCAGCATGTAAACCGCTCCGACAACGAGCGCTCCCCAAAGCGCGAGCGCAACCACCAGCTTGTGCTGCCCCCACGCGCCGAAAAAAACAAGGACTTCACCAGGAAAACCCGCAAAACCGGGAACGCCGCAACCAGCCAGCATCGCCATGATCAATAAAGTCCCGGCAAACGGCAGCGGCCGAAGCAAACCACCAAGCCGCTCCATGTCCAATGTGCCCGTCACCCTGCGCATGTGCCCACTAAGCGCAAAAGCAAGGGCCGCCAAGAAACCGTGCGCGACCATGACAACCACCGCGCCCGTGACACCGATCGCTGTGAGACTTGCCACACCAAGAAACGCCAAACCCATGTGGGCCACACTCGAGTTGCCCAGTAGCATGTTGAGGTCTTTCTGCCTGACAGCCACAAGCCCCACATAAAGTATGTTGCCCAGCGCAAGCCAAGCCAACACTGGCGCCCATGACCGTGCTCCGTCCGGCAGCAACGGCAGCGCCACTCGGATCAACCCGTAAAGGCCAAACTTCTTGATCACACCGGCGTGCAACATCGCAACCGCCGTCGGCGCCGCCGCGTACCCAATTGGCGCCCAGGTGTGGAAAGGCCACAGCGACACAAGAATGCCAAACCCGACCATCAACACCGGAAAAATCCACTGCTGTGCCGCCAGCGGAATCGGAGTGTCAGCGGTCTGCCGGCACAGCGCCATCACGTCGAATGTCACGGCTCCGCTTTGCACATAAAGGCCGATCAATCCCACCAACGCGATCAGCGCGCCCAGGCTTAGGTAGAGAGTGATCTGGTATGTGGCGTACACCCGCTCCGGCCCGCGTCCCCATATACCGATCATCATGAACGTCGGCACCAGCGCAAGCTCGTGAAAGAAATAAAGGCAAAACAGGTCCAGGGATGCGAAAGCGCCCAGGATGCCACCACTC